>JAKAIH010000159.1 GCA_021825225.1 Pseudomonadota bacterium | reverse complement strand
AAGAAGCATGCCCGCAAGTAAGACCAAACACTGGTGGCTGGCGGCCGGCGGCCTTGCCGTCGCGGTCGTCGCCACCGTCATCGCGACCCACGATAACAGCGTCGCCTCGGCGCCGCCGGCCGGCGCTCCGCCGATAGAGTTCGCGGCTAGCGACCTGGTACAGCCGCAGACACGCGAGCTGCGCCTGTCGATCGCCATCACCGGGACGCTGCAGCCGCACAACTGGACCACGGTCAAGTCCAAAGTCGCGGGCGAACTCAAGACCCTGCTGGTGCGCGAAGGCGAAGCCGTTCGTCCGGGGCAGGTGCTGGCGCGCATCGACACCCAGGACGCGCAGGCACGCCTGGACGAGAAAATCGCTGACCTCGAGGCCGGCCGCGCGCAGCTCGCACTGGCGCAGAAGAATCGCGCCAACAACCTGGCGCTGCTGCAGCAAAAGTTCATTTCGCAAAATGCGTTCGACGGCGTGCAAAGCAACTTCCAGGTGTCGGAGGCGAAACTGAAGGCGCTGGAGGCCCAGGTTGCACTGGCGAGAAAGGCGCTCGCCGACACGGTGGTCAGCGCGCCGCAGGCAGGCATCGTATCGCAGCGCCATGCGCAGCCGGGCGAAAAGCTGCCGGTCGACGGCAAGATACTCACGCTGGTGGATCTCGCCGAAATGGAAGTCGAGGCGGCGGTGCCCGCGAGCGACATACCCAGCGTTCGCGTCGGGCAGGAAGTGCATTTTCGCGTCGAAGGATTCGGCGAGCGCGAATTCCACGGACGCATCGAGCGCATCAACCCGGCAACGCAAAGCGGCTCGCGCTCCATCCTCGTCTACGCCTTGCTGCCTAACCACGATGGCGCGCTCAAGGGCGGCATGTTCGCCAAGGGCAGCGTAACGCTGAGCCGGATCGAATCGGCGCAGGTGCTGCCGCTCTCGGCCGTGCACGAAGAAAACGGCAAGGCCTATGTGCTGCGCATCGCCGATGGCAGGCTGGAGCGGCGCGCAGTGAAGCTCGGTCTCAGGAACGAGGACGAAGGCGTGGTGCAGATCGTCGACGGGCTGGACGCGCAGAGCCGGGTAGTCCGCAGCAACTTGGGCGCGTTCGCGCCCGGCACCCCGGTCAAGCTCGCTGCGGAACGCGGTTAAGAGGCGGCTGCAGCATGTGGTTCACCCGCATCTCGATCAACAACCCGGTGTTCGCCACCATGATGATGGCGGCGTTTCTGGTGCTGGGCCTGTTTTCCTACCAGCGCCTTGCAGTCGAGCAGTTTCCGGATGTCAACTTCCCCGTGGTAGTGGTGCAAACCGAGTATCCAGGCGCCTCGCCCGAGAGCGTGGAGTCCGACGTCAGCCGCAAGATCGAGGAGGCGATCAACACCATCAGCGGCATCAAGACGCTGTCTTCGCGCTCCTACGAAGGCTTGTCCGTGGTGATCGCGGAGTTCGACCTCAGCGTCGACCCGGCCGTAGCCGCACAGGACGTGCGCGAGAAAGTGGCAGCGGTCAAGGTCGGATTCAGGAAGGAAGTGAAGGAGCCGCGCGTCACCCGCTTCAACCCGGACGACCTGCCCATCGTGTCGCTCGCGGTGCGCTCCGACAACCGCTCGCTGCGCGAGCTCACCACGCTCACCGATCAGGTGATCGCCAAGCGCATCGAGACCGCGCGCGGCGTCGGCCAGGCGACGCTGGTGGGCGGTGTGCAGCGCGAAATCCAGATTTTCCTCAAGCCGGCCGAAATGGAATCGCTCGCGGTGGGCATCGACCAGGTGATCGCCGCGGTGCGCAGCGAAAACCAGGAACTGCCCGCCGGCGCCGTCAGCACGCGCGATTCGGAGAAGCTGGTCCAGGTGCAGGGGCGCATCGCACGGCCGGAGCAGTTCAACCGCATCATCGTCGCGCGCCGCGGCGGCCAGCCGGTGTACCTGTCGCAGGTGGCGACCGTAGTCGACGGCCAGGAGGAGGAGGAAAGCGCGGCACTGGTGAACGGCCAGCGCGTAATATCGCTCGACATCGTCAAGTCGCAAAGCGCCAACACCATAGACACCGTCGACAACGTGCTCGAGGTGGTGGCCGCGCTGAAGAAGCAGCTGCCCGCCGACGTCAAGCTGGAAGTGGTGCGCGACACCTCGCGCGGCATCCGCAACTCGGTCAACAACGTCAAGCACACCCTGCTCGAAGGCGCGGCGCTCACCATACTCATCGTGTTCCTGTTCCTCAACTCCTGGCGCAGCACGGTGATCACCGGGCTGACGCTGCCGATCTCCCTGATCGGCACCTTCCTCGTGATGTATGCGGCGGGCTTCACCGTCAACATGCTCACGCTGATGGCGATGAGCCTGTGCGTAGGCCTGCTGATCGACGACGCCATCGTGGTGCGCGAGAACATCGTGCGCCACCTCGCCATGGGCAAGAGCCATCGCGCTGCAGCGCTCGATGGCACCCAGGAAATCGGCCTTGCGGTGATGGCCACGACCTTCAGCATCGTCGCGGTATTCCTGCCGGTAGGCTTCATGGGCGGCATCATCGGCCGCTTCTTTCACCAGTTCGGCATCACCGTGGCGGCGGCGGTGCTGCTGTCGATGTTCGTGAGCTTCACGCTCGATCCGATGCTGTCCGCGATCTGGTACGACCCGGCGGCGCAAGGCTTGCACGGCAAAGGCTGGTTCGCGCGCATGCTGTCCTGGAACGAGCAGGCGATCCAGCGCGTCAGCGCGCGCTACTCGGGCCTGCTTTCGTGGTCGCTCGCGCACAGAAAAAGCGTAATCGCAATCGCCCTGGCAAGTTTTGCCGGCGCCTTCGCCCTGGTGCCGAAGATCGGCTCGGAATTCGTGCCCGAGGCCGACCTGGCCGAAATCATGGTGCAGCTGAACACCCCGGTGGGGTCCTCGCTCGAATTCACCCAGGCCAAGGTGCAGCAGGCCGAAGGCGCGCTGCGCGAGTATCCAGAAGTGATTTACACCTATGCCACCATCAATACCGGCACCACGCCGGGGAAGAATTACGCCACCATTTTCGTCAGGCTGCTCGACCGTGGCGAGCGCAGCGCCAACCTGAAGCAGCTGCAACAGGCGATGCGCGAACGCCTGCGGCAGATCGCCGGCGTCGAGATCACCAACCTCGGCGTCTATGCCCCGGTAGGCAGCGGCAAGCCGCTGCAGGTTTCGGTGCAGGGTCCGGACATGGCGGAAATCGAGCGCCTGTCGCAGCAGGTGAAGGCGATCATGGGCAGGATCGACGGTCTGGTCGACATCGACTCCAGCCTCAAGGCGGCTAAGCCCACCGTCGCGGTGCGCGTCGACCGCGAGTTGGCGAGCGACCTGGGCGTCGGCGTGGGAAAGATCGGCGAGGCACTGCGGCCGCTGCTCGCGGGCGAAGCGGTGTCGAGCTGGAAGGCCCCCGATGATGAGAACTACGACGTCAAGGTGCGGCTGCCGAAAAGCGGACGCGAAAACCGCGGAGATCTGGGGCGCATCTACATCGCCAGCAGCCAGTTGGGTGCTGACGGCAATCCGAAAATGGTGCCGCTGCGGCAGGTCGCCGAATTCGTGCCCACATTTGGCGCGACCCAGATCAATCGCAAGGACCTCACGCGCGAGGTGCTGGTTACCGCGAATGCCTTGGGCCGGCCCGCGGGCGACCTCGGCAAGGAGATCAGCGCGCAGCTCGCCAAGGTTCCGACCCCGCCGGGCTATCGCTTTGTCATGGGCGGCTCGACCAAGGACATCCAGGAGACCATGGGCTACGCGCTGTCGGCGCTGCTGCTGGCGGTGATTTTCATTTACCTGATCCTCGCCAGCCAGTTCGGCTCCTTCCTGCAGCCGGTGGCGATCATGATGTCGCTGCCGCTTTCCCTGATCGGGGTGCTGCTCGCTCTCCTGATTGCACGCTCGACGCTCAATATCTTCTCCATCATCGGCTTCGTCATGCTCATGGGCCTGGTGACCAAGAACGCGATTCTGCTGGTCGATTTCACCAACCAGCTGCGCACCGCGGGCCGGGAGCGCGCGCAGGCGATCCTCGAAGCCGGGCGCATCCGCCTGCGGCCGATCCTGATGACCACCTTCGCCATGGTGTTCGGCATGATTCCGCTGGCTCTGGGCATCGGCGAAGGCTCGGAGCAACGCGCGCCGATGGCGCATGCCGTGATCGGCGGCATCATCACCTCCACCCTGCTCACCCTGGTGGTGGTGCCGGTGATCTACACTTATCTGGACGATCTTGCGCGCTGGGCGCAAAACCGGTTCCACTTCGAAAAGGCTGCAAGCGCGCCGGAGCGCGATGGGCCGGGCGCCGCCGAGGATGACGCCGCGGCAGCCGGCGGTCCCGCCACCCCTCCCGCCGGGGCGATGCGCGGTCTGTGACAAGGGTTACAAGGAAGCCAGGCAAAGGGTGGTAAAATTATTTTTGGTCAAACAACTTGCGTGAGCCGATCTGCCATGTCTGCAATGAACGTCGAAGAAGCCCGTTGGAATATGATCGAGCATCAAATCCGTCCCCTGGAAGTGCTGGACCAGCAGGTGCTGGACCTGATGTACGCGGTCAAACGCGAGGATTTCGTTCCTGCGGCCTATCGCATGCTCGCCTTCTCCGATCTGGAAATCCCCCTGGGCCAGGGTGAGCATATGTGGCCGCCCAAGCTGGAGGCACGCGTAATGCAGGAACTGGCGCTCAAGGCGGGCGACCGGGTGCTGGAAATCGGCACCGGCTCCGGCTATTTCACGGCACTGCTCGCGCGCCTGGTGCAGCACGTCTACAGCGTCGAAATTAAGCCGGAACTCAAAGCATTGGGCGAGGCCAACCTGCGCCGCGCCGGCGTGGCCAATGTCACGCTGGAACTCGGCGACGGCGCGCGCGGCTGGACCAAACACGCGCCCTACGACGTCATCGTGCTCACCGGCTCGACGCCGGTGCTGCCGCCGCAACTGCTGCAGCAGATGAAACCGGGTGCGCGCCTGTTTGCCGTCGTCGGCGAACCGCCGGTAATGGCGGCGCGCCTGGTCACCTGTACCGGCGAGGGCAGCTATAACTCCATCGATTTGCTGGAAACGCGCATTGCGCCGCTGACAAACGCGCTCGCCGGCGAGCGATTCAGCTTCTGACCATGACGCAGATCACACCGCAAGCGCTGCAGCAGTGGCTGTCCGACAAGGCGCGCAAGCCGCCGCTGCTGCTGGACGTGCGCGAGCCCTGGGAATATGGCACCTGCCGCATCGAAGGCTCGACGCTGGCACCGATAAACACCATCCCGGCGCGCGTACAGGAGCTCGATCGGGACTGCGACACCGTGGTGATCTGCCATCACGGCGTGCGCAGTTTCCAGGTCGGCCTGTTTCTGGAGCGCAACGGTTTCTCCAATTTGTACAACCTCAAGGGCGGGGTGAATGCCTGGGCCGACCAGGTCGAACCCACCATGCCCAGATATTGAGCCCGACATGAAGCGACACGCGATATTCCTCGCCGTACTTGCGTTCAGCCAGCCGCTAGCCGCCGCGGACCTGCTACAGACCTACCGCGAGGCGCGTGCCAACGATCCGGTTTATGCCTCGGCGCGGGCCGCGCGCGACGCCGGCCGCGAAAGCCTGCCGCAGGGACTGGCGCCCTTGCTGCCGGCGATCAGCGCCAGCGCCAACACCCAGATGAACGACCTGGACATCGACTTTCGCGGCGCGGCGCCGCCGTCCAAGCGCGAAGGCAACACCAACGGCTACAGCGTGTCGCTGTCGCAGCCTTTGTTCAACTGGCAAAGCATCATGGCGTACAAGGAAGCCGGTTTCAAAGTCGCTCAATCCGAGGCCGTCTTCGGACAGGCGGCGCAGGACCTGATCGTGCGCGTCGCCCAGGCCTATTTCGACGTACTCGCATCGCAGGACAGCCTGGCGTTCATCAAGGCGCAGAAGACCGCGATCTCCGAGCAATTGGCGCAGGCCAAGCGCAATTTCGAGGTCGGCACCGCCACCATTACCGATACGCACGAGGCGCAGGCGCGCTTCGACCTTGCGGTCAGCCAGGAAATCGCCGCGCAAAGCGACCTGGAAATCAAGCAGCGCGCCTTGCAGCAGATCATCGGCAAATATCCCGACGGGCTCGCTCCGCTCAAACCGTCAACCGAGCTCAGCCCACCCACCCCCAATGCAATGGAACAGTGGGTAGCCGGCGCCGAAGACCAGAATTTCGCGGTACGCATCCAGCAGGCCGCGCTGGAGATCGCCACGCGTGAAATCGAGCGCAGCCGCGCCGGGCACTATCCTACGCTCAACATGGTGGGCAGCTTCGGCAAGAATTCCGCCAGCATCAGCACCATAGGCGCGGTGAACCAAGGCACGGACAGCACCAGCCGCATTCTCGGCCTGCAGCTTGCAATTCCGCTGTACCAGGGTGGCGGCGTCAACTCGCTGGTGCGCCAGGCCATAGCGAATCAGGAAAAGGCGCGCCAGGATCTGGAGAATGCGCGCCGCAGCGCGGCGCTGGCGGTACGCCAGGCCTACCTAGGCGTCACCAACGGCATGGCGCAGGTGCGCGCGCTGGAGCAGGCGCTCGTTTCCAGCCAGAGCGCGCTCGATTCGAACAAGCTCGGCTACGAAGTGGGC
>JAKAIH010000158.1 GCA_021825225.1 Pseudomonadota bacterium | reverse complement strand
CCCTCTCCGACGACGCAGCCCTGCGCCGGCGCATGGGCGAGCAGGCGCGCACACGGGCACAGCGCGATTTTTCCACAGCGGTCGTGACGCGCGCACTGCTCGACTATTACGCTGCGCTGCTGGCGCGGCGCAGCGATTGAAGACGGGCTCGCCGATGCTCAAGCGCAGCTTTGACTTTTTCGTAGCGCTGATCCTGCTCATCGCGCTCGCGCCGCTGCTGGCGCTGCTGGCCGTGGTCGTGCGCTGGAAACTGGGCCGACCGGTGCTGTTCGCGCAACTGCGCCCCGGCCTGCGGGGCGCAGCTTTCCATTTCTACAAGTTTCGCACCATGAGCGGCGCGCGCGATGCGGCGGGCGAACTCCTGCCGGATGCGGCCCGGCTCACCCCTGTGGGCCAATTGATGCGAAAATTCAGCCTGGACGAGCTGCCGCAGCTGCTCAATGTGCTCAAGGGCGATATGAGCCTGGTGGGACCGCGGCCGCTGTTGATGGAGTATCTCCCTTTGTACAGCGAGCGCCAGGCACGGCGCCATGAGGTACGCCCGGGGATTACCGGCTGGGCGCAGGTGAACGGCAGGAATGCGCTCGACTGGGACGAGCGCTTCGAGTACGACCTGTGGTACGTGGATCACCGTTCGTTCTGGCTCGACCTGCGCATCATCGCCCTGACGGTGTGGCGCGTACTGCGGCCGCAGGGCATTTCGCAGCCGGGACAAGCCACGATGAGCAAATTCACGGGCTCGCAACGCGGCGGAAAGAATTGAACACTCACGAAACATCCGCGCATGAATCGCAGCGCCTGGCACTGGAAGGCGGCACCCCCGTGCGTCGCGAACCCTTTGCGCCCTGGCCGCATTTCGCCGAAGACGAGATCGAGGCGGTGGCCGCGGTGCTGCGCTCGGGCAAGGTCAATTACTGGACCGGCGATCAGTCGCGGGAGTTCGAGCGCGAGTTCGCGCGCTACATCGGCGTCAAGTACGCCGTGGCTCTGGCCAACGGCACGGTGGCGCTGGAACTGGCGCTGCATGCCCTGGGCATAGGCCCCGGCGACGAAGTGGTGGTGCCGTGCAAGACCTTCATCGCCAGCGCAAGCTGCGTGGTACGCCTGGGCGCGATCCCGGTGATCGCCGATGTCGATCCCGACAGCCAGAACATTACGGCCGCGAGCATCGAAAAAGTGCTGAGCCGCCGCAGCAAGGCCATCGTCGCGGTGCATCTTGCCGGCTGGCCCTGCGAAATGGACGAGATCCTCGCCTTGGCGAAGCGGCGCGACTTGTTCGTGGTGGAGGATTGCGCGCAAAGCGTGGGCGCGCGCTACAAGGGCTGCGCCACCGGTGCTGTCGGCGCGATCGGCGCATTTTCTTTTTGTCAGGACAAGATCATCACCACCGGCGGCGAAGGCGGCATGCTCGTGACCGATTCGCGCGAACTATGGGAGAAAGCCTGGTCCTACAAGGATCACGGCAAGAACTACGCCGCGGTGTTCGAGCGCGAGCACCCCTACGGCTTTCGCTGGCTGCACGAGAGCTTCGGCAGCAACGGGCGCATCACCGAAATGCAATCCGCCATCGGCAGGCTGCAGCTCAGGAAACTGCCGCAGTGGCTCGACCTGCGGCGGCACAACGCCGCGCTGCTTGGCCAGGGACTGAGCGCGATTCCGGGCCTGCGCCTCGCCGCGCCGCCCGCCCACAGCGAACATGCCTATTACAAGTATTACGCTTTCATCCGCCCGGAAATGCTGCGCCCGGGGTGGAAAATGGAGCGCATCCTCGAGGCCATGGATGCCGAGGGCATACCCTGCGGTGTCGGCGCCTGCAGCGAGATCTATCTCGAGAAGGCCTTCGCCGACGCCGGCCTGGGGCCGAAACAGCCGCTGCCGGTGGCCAGCGGGCTGGCCGATTCAACGCTGATGTTCATGCTGCACCCGGGGCTCACCGAGCGGGACATGCGCGACACCTGCGCCGCGCTTGCGAAAGTCATGCGCGCGGCCACCGCCTGAAATGCATATCCGCAACTGGATGGCGCTTGCCCACGACGCGGCCGCCGCCGCGATCGCCTGGTATCTCGCCTACTGGCTGCGCTTCAATACCGAAATTCCGGAACTCAATGTTCCCAGCATGGCGGGGAACATGCTGTGGGTGGTGCCGCTGCAGGCGCTCGTATTCTTCAGCTTCGGCATGTACCGCGGCATCTGGCGCTACGCCAGCGTGCCCGACCTGCAGCGCATTGCGCTGGCCGTGGCCATGGCAACGTTGCTCATCGCGCTGATGCTGGTGATGCTGCCGCACCAGGAGCCGCCGGTGCCGCGCTCGGTGCTGCTGCTCGATCCGCTGCTGCTGATTTTGTTCCTGGGCGGCAGCCGGCTCGGCTACCGCGTATGGAAGGAACGCCGCCTGCGCAACGTGCTCGGCTCACCGGGAAAGCCGGTGGTCATACTGGGAGCGGGCGATGCCGCTGCCGATCTGCTGAAGAATTTGGCGCGCGCCGGCGACTGGCGTGTGCTGGGCCTTTTGGACGACAACCCGGGCAAGCGCGGCCGCCAGATCCAGGGCGTAAACGTCCTCGGCAAGCTGGATGACTTGGTCGAGCTTGCACCGCGCCTCGGCCTGGAGCGGGCCATCATCGCCATGCCCTCGGCCTCGCACCAGTCGCGCCGGCGCGCGCTCGAAATCTGCCGCCGCGCCGGAGTGCAGGCCTTGACCGTGCCTTCGTACCAGGACCTGATGAGCGGCAAGGTCACGGTGTCGCAGGTGCGCAACATCGAACTCGACGACCTGCTCGGGCGCGACCCGGTGCTGCTCGACGAGAGCCGCCTGCGGGAGTGGATACGCGGCCGCAGCATCCTCGTCACCGGCGCGGGCGGATCGATAGGTTCGGAGCTGTGCCGGCAAATCGCGCGCTTTGCGCCGGCGCGGCTGGCGCTGTACGAGCTCAACGAATTCGCGCTCTACCGCATGGAGCAGGAATTCGCCGGGCAGTTCCCGCATATCGAATTGAGCTGCGTCATCGGCGACGTGAAAGACGCCGCGCGCGTGGCCGAGGCGCTCGCCGCCCACCGCCCGCAGCTCGTGTTCCATGCCGCGGCTTACAAGCACGTGCCGCTGATGGAAGAGCACAACGCCTGGGAGGCGATGCGCAACAATGTCCTCGGCACCTGGTGCGTAGCCGCGGCCGCGATCGCCCACGGAGTGGAAAAGTTCGTCATGGTATCGACCGACAAGGCGGTCAACCCGACCAATGTGATGGGTGCAAGCAAGCGCCTCGCCGAAATCGTCTGCCAGGGACTGCAGGCTAAAGACGCCACGCGCTTCGTCATCGTGCGCTTCGGCAATGTGCTCGGCAGCGCCGGCAGCGTGATTCCGAAATTCCGCGAGCAGATCGCGCGCGGCGGGCCGGTCACCGTGACCCACCCAGAGATCACGCGCTATTTCATGTCCATTCCCGAAGCGGCGCAGCTGGTGCTGCAGGCCGGGCTGATGGGAGGCGGAGGCGAGATATTTGTGCTCGACATGGGCGAGCCGGTGAAAATCGTCGATCTCGCGCGCGAACTGATCCGGCTCTCGGGCTACGACGAAGCCGACATCGGCATCGAATTCACCGGCCTGCGGCCGGGCGAAAAGCTGTACGAGGAGCTGCTCGCCGACGGCGAGCACACCCTGCCCACGCCGCACCCCAAGCTGCGCATCGCCAAGTCGCGCGCCGCGCCGGACGCGCGCTGGATCGAGGAGCTCCTCGCTTGGCTGCGCCAGACCAATCCTGGAGCCGTTCGCGTGCGCGAGCAGCTCGCCGAACGCGTGCCCGAGTACGCGCCGCAGGCTAGGCCTGTTGCAGCAGCTCCCGAAACGCCTGCAACGCAAGCGCCAGGCTGACATCCGCGACATCGCGGCTCTCGGACTGTAGCAGCCGGTAAGGCACGCCCCAGGGGTGCCAGCGCGCCGCGTCCGAGTCGCCGAAAAAACACAGGATGGGCTTGCCCGTTGCAGCGGCGAGGTGCATCGCGCCGCCGTCGCTGCAGATCGCATAATCCGCCAGCGACAGCGCCGCCGTCAGGTCCTTCAGTTCCTGCGTCGGATAAGCGACGAGGCGCGCGCCGCCGGCCGCAGCCATGATGGCCTGCGCCTTGGCGTCGTCGCCGGGATGTTGCGGGTGGTCCGCCGCACCCGGCGACCACAGCAGCAGAAAATCCGCCTCTGCGCTCAGGGCCTGCACCAGTTCGGCAAAGCGTTCGAGCGGCCAGCGCTGGCTGGGCTTGCGCGCGCTGATGTGCAGCGCAATCAGCTTGCGCCCCGGGGCGCGCGCTCCCAGCGCAGCGAGCGCGCGCACGCGCGCATCCGCATCCACCGCCAGGCTGAGCTTGCCCGGCGCGCCCTCGACGCCGAACAGCTGCGCCAGCCGGAACACCTTTTCGACTTCGTGCGCCACCTTCGCCTCATCCTGCTGCAACGCGAGATCCACCAGTCCGGTCGGTTCCGCATAGCCGGCGATATGCGCCGGCGCGATCCAGCGCGCCAGCCGCAGCGCGCTCGCGCCCGGATAAGGCGAGGCGAGCAGCGCGTAGTCGAAGCGCTGCGCGCGCAGCTTCAGCATCAGACGCAACTTGTCCCAGTAGACCGCGGCGCGGCTCTGTCCCGGCGCGCGGTGCTTGGCCTTGGCATAGGCGTAGAGCGCATCCAGGTCGGGGTGCCCCTCGAGCACCGGCCGGTTGTAGCTGTTCACCAGCGCGGCGATATGCGCCCGCGGATAGCGCCGGCGCAATGCGCTGATCAAAGGCGTGGTGCATACCAGGTCGCCGATGTTGTCGCGCCGGATGATCAGGATCTTGGAGCGTGGATCGATAGCCATGGAGGCGCGGGAACTGCCGTTCGTATAGCTGCAAAAGAGGCAATGTTATATGGAATCCGCATGGATTGAGATAAGATGCACGGTCAAAGCACGAACCCGCCATTTGCCCGCCTTGCCGACACTCTTTCCGCAGCAATCCCCGCTGATCGCCGGCGGCCACGCAGCCCGCAATGCTGTTTAATTCCTACGCTTTCCTGTTCGCCTTCCTGCCGGCGACCCTGCTGCTGTATTTCGCGGTCGGCCGGCGCTCGGCCCTGGCGGCCATCGGCTTTCTCGCCCTCGCGTCGCTGTTCTTCTACGGCTGGTGGAACCCGCGCTACCTGTTGCTGCTGTGCGGTTCGGTAGGCTTCAACTACCTCGTCGGGCGGCGCCTTGCGCGCAGTCCGCAGCGCGCGCGCGGCGATGGCGCCGTGCTCTGGCTGGGCATCGCGTGCAACCTGGCGCTGCTGGGCGCGTTCAAGTACGCGGCTTTCTTCGCCGTCAATGCGAACGCGCTGGCGGGACTCGCGCTGCCGGTCCCGCATATCGTGCTGCCGCTGGGGATTTCGTTCTTCACCTTCACCCAGATTGCCTATCTGGTCGATGCCTATCGCAAGGAAGTGCGCGAATACCGCTTCGCGCATTACGGCCTGTTCGTCACCTTCTTTCCGCACCTGCTCGCGGGCCCGGTTCTGCACCACGCCGAAGTGATGCCGCAGTTCGCGCGCGCCGGCACCTTCCGTTTCAATCCGGAGAATTTTGCCGTTGGCCTGACGATATTCGCGATCGGCCTGTTCAAGAAAGTGGTACTCGCCGACGGCATCGCCGAGTTCGCCACGCCGGTGTTCGACGCCGCCGGCAGGGGTGCAACGCTTACATTTCTTGCCGCCTGGGGCGGCGCGCTTTGCTACACCTTCCAGCTGTATTTCGATTTCTCCGGCTATTCCGACATGGCGATCGGGCTGGCGCGGCTGTTCGGCATCGTGTTCCCGGCGAATTTCAATTCTCCCTACAAGGCCGCGTCGATCATCGACTTCTGGCGCCGCTGGCATATGACGTTGTCCCGCTTCCTGCGCGATTACCTCTACATTCCGCTGGGCGGCGGGCGCTGCCATCCGCTGCGCCGGCACGCGAACCTGATGGCGACCATGCTGCTGGGCGGCCTCTGGCACGGCGCGGGCTGGACCTTCGTCATCTGGGGCGGCCTGCACGGCCTGTACCTGGTCCTCAACCACGCCTGGCGCGAAGTGCAGCAGCGCTGGCTTCCCGGCCACGCGCTGCCGCGCGCATTCGCGCAACTGCTGACGTTCCTCGCGGTGGTGGTCGCCTGGGTGTTCTTCCGCGCCGACTCGTTCAGCGCAGCGCGCGTCGTGCTCGAGGGCATGGCGGGCATGCACGGCATCAGCAAGGCCGATCCCTATTATTTCGGCATGCCGCAATTGAAGGGGCTGCTGGCGATGTTCGTGATCGCCTGGGGCCTGCCCAATGCGCAGCAGCTGCTGCATCGCTACCGGCCGGTCATCGCCACCTATGCCGGCGAATTGCTGGCGCCGGGCCGGCTGAGCTGGCGCCCCAGCGGCGCTTGGGCCCTGCTCACCGCCGTGCTGTTGCTCGCCGCCGTGGTCAATCTCACCCATGTCAGCGAATTCCTCTACTACCAGTTCTAGGCAGATGAGCCGTTATCTGCGCCAGCTGGCCCTGTACGTGGCGCTGCTCTGCACCGCCCTGGCCGGGTTCAATGCGCTCATCGATCCCTACGGCTATTTCGATCCGCCGAAGATCGCCGGCGTAAACGAACTCCCG
>JAKAIH010000157.1 GCA_021825225.1 Pseudomonadota bacterium | reverse complement strand
TGTATGTCCAATAGTCCGCCGGACGCTCCGCAGCGCTGGTGTCGAAGGTCAGCTGTGTTTTGCGCGCGGCGACAACGATGTTGCGGCGGATACGCACGGCTGCGGCAAATTCCTCGAAGCTCGGGTACTCGAGCAGCCTGGGCGCTGCCAGCATTGCGAAAACAGTCTCACGCTCGATAGCTTCGACGCTTCCCGTTCCGGGTTCGAGATAGCGGGATAGGCGGGTTGTGTCGAAGGACGGCATCCAGTCTTCGGCCAGGGTATCGAGGATCGAAACGGCCAGGCGATCCGCCTCCACCCGATGCTGGACGTAATGCAGCATGGCCATGCCTTCGAGCCAGGCGAGAAGCTTTCGCCGCACGGTTGCAGCACCTCCCGCGAAACGGATCCCGGCCGGTCGCCGAGCGGGATTGGGCACAGCCCTGTTTAATGCGGTCCTATGCATGACAAAATCGCGGGGAATAAGTCTGCCTGGATGTGGGCTACTGCGAATGATAGACCGACGTAGGTGCGCTCGCGGCGCTCAGCTCCTGGTTTACGCCGACCCGAGTTCGAATCCGGCTTTGCTGCGCAGCGCGCGCGTATCCTCGCTCGCGAGCAGCGCGGCGAAGCGCCGCGCCATTGCCGGACTGGCCGCTGCGGCGCATACGCCGACCGTATAAACAGTCGCGAGTTCGAACTCGCGCGGCAGCACGCCGACCAGCGTCACACCCGGCGTGCTCTTGATCTCGGTGACCTGGGTGCATCCGATCAGGCGCGCTCCCTGGGCCTGCGCCAGTTCGCGCATCGCCGTGTTCCCGTTCGGATAGGGGCGCAACCGGGCTTCGACTTCGCCGCGGATGCCCAGGATGTCGAGCACGCGCGCGAAATGGATGCCGGCGGTCGCTTTTTGCGGGTCGGGAAGGTAAATGCCCTCGGCGGCGAGCAGGGCGCGGCGCAGTGTATCCGGATTCGCGATATCGGGTGCAGCGTCGCCCGCGCGCACCGCGACGCCGGTGCGCACGCGGCCCAGATCGGCGCAGCCCCCGGCGAGCACCTGCCCGCCGGCAACGAGTTCAGCCACCACCGCCTGGGTCAGGATCACCAGGTCGGCCGGCGCGCCCGCGAGCAGCTTCGCCTTCATCGCGCCGACGGCGCTGAAGGTGCAGGCAAGTTCGTATCCGGTCGCGGCGCGGAATTCGTCGGCCAGCGCGGTCACCACGCTTTGCGCGGCGCCGCCGCTCAGTATGTTCAGTTGCATGTCGTTTTGCCTTTCGTCAAAAAAATCAATTTACGGTTGCGACAATGCGCTCGGCAGTGATCGGCAGATCGCGCACGCGCACGCCCAGCGCGTCGAACACCGCGTTGGCGATGGCGGCCGCGGTCGGTCCCTGCGCGGCCTCGCCCGCACCCAGCGATGGTTGCCGCGGCTGCGGCAGTATTTCCACCTCGACCCTCGGCACCTCGGAGAATCGCAGGATCGGGTAATGCTCCCAGCCGTCGCTGGTAATGCGTGTGCGATCGAAGCGCACCTGCTCCTTCAGCGTCCAGCTCGTCGCCTGGATCGCGCCGCCCTCGATCTGGTTCGCCACGCCGTCCGGATTGATCGCGAGGCCGACGTCGACCGCGATCACCAGGCGCTCGACGCGGATGTCGCGCCCGGCCTCGATTTCGGCGACGACGGCGCACCAGGCGCCGGCACCCTTGTAGCGCGCGATGCCGATGCCATGGCCGCGACCTTCGCGTTTTTCCCATGCAGCCCAGTTCGCGCGCTTTGCCGCGGCTTCGAGCACCGCGCGCGCGCGCGGATCGGACAGCAGGCGCAGACGCAGCGCGAGCGGATCCTCGCCGCGCCCGGCGGCAAGCTCATCGACAAAGGATTCGATCGCGAACACATTGGTGAACGCGCCGAGTGAACGCAGCGCCGAGGTGCGCAGCGGCATGGCGAGCAGCCTGTGGTTGACTATGCGCCAGGCCGGGAGCGCGTAGCCGGGAATCGCGTTGCGCTCGGCGCCGCCGCCGGCCGCAAGCGGCGGATTGATCGCGAGCGGCCGCTCGAATGCCTGTCCCAGCTGGCTTGCGGCAAGCAGCGCCGGTGTCTTGGCGCGTCCCGGGCGGCTGCTGTGGCCATTGCTCCAGAGTTCATGGCGCCAGGCGAGGATGGCTCCGGCCGCATCGAGGTCGGCCTCGATTTCCACCGCCATCGCCGGGCCGAAAGGCGCCCAGGAAAGTTCGTCCGCGCGCGACCATTGCAGCCGCACCGGACGCCCGGCAGCGGCGCGCGCGAGCAAGGCCGCATCGAGGGCGGCGTCGTCGGCGCCGTTGTGGCCGTAGCAGCCCGCGCCCTCGACATGCTCGACCACGATGTTTTCCGGCGGCAGCGCCAGCGCCAGCGCGAGATCGGCGCGCAGATTGTAGATGCCCTGGCTGTGGCTCCAGACGTGCAGATGCCCGTCATGCCATTGCCCCAGGGCGCAGGAGGGCGCGATCGATGCATGTGCGAGGTAGGGGCGCGTATAGCGGGCGCGGTGGGTGTGCGCGGCACCGGCGGCGCTGCTCACCCCGCGCTCGTCCACGATCGTGGTCTCGGCCGGCTGCGCCTTGAGCCAGTCGCCAAGCGCCGAAGCATCGGGCAGGGTTTCGGCTTCGTGCCAGACAGCGCCTTGCTGCAAGGCTGTCAGCGCCTTCACTGCGATCTCTTCATGCCCGGCCAGCACGCCGACGAAGCTGCCGTCGCGCACCACCGCCACCACGCCGGGCAGGGCGCGCGCCGCAGTTTCGTCCAGCGAAGCCAGCGTGGCGGCAGGCGAGGGCGGCCGCAGCACGCGCGCGTGCAGCATGCCGGGCAATTCCAGATCGTGCACGAAGCGCGGTTCGCCGTAGACTTTGTGCGGCAGATCGAGGCGCGCCAGCGCAGTGCCTACGATGCGATGCTGCGAGGATTCTTTCGGCGGCACGTTTGCCCTGGCCTCGCGCTCGAGCAGGGCGTCGTCGGCGAGTTCGGCGTAGCTGCTGCGCGCGCCGCCGGCAGCGACGATCTCGCCGTCGACGACCGTGAGCGAGGCGGCAGGCAGGCCGAGCCGCGCCGCCGCCGCTTCGAGGTAGATCGCGCGCGCCTCGGCGCAGGCGTAGCGCAGCGCGCTGCCGGATTCCTGCGTCGAAAGGCTGCCCGAGGTGACCCCTTCGTTCGGGCTCGCCGCGGTGCTGGCAGGCAACATGCGTATGCGCGCTATCGGGACATCGAGTTCTTCGGCGGCGATCTGCGCCAGCGCCGTGGTGATGCCCTGGCCGATTTCGACTTTGCCCGAGCGCACCTCGATCGTGCCGTCGGGCAGAAAGCGCAGCCATTGCGACAGCCGCCGGTTGAGGTGCAGACTGCCCGGCAGCCGCGGCAGATCGCCGGCTCCCCCCGCAGCAAGCCGGTACGCGAGGTTCATCGCCGGCTCACGGCTTGCGCGGCGCGCAGCACCGCGCGCACGATGCGATTGTGCGAACCGCAGCGGCACAGATTCTGCTCGAGCGCGGCGCGCACATCGGACTCGGCGGGTTGCGGCTTGCGCGCGAGCAGCGCCGCGGCGCTGACGAGGATGCCGGGCAGGCAGTAGCCACATTGCCCCGCCTGCTCGGCGATCAGCGCGCTTTGCAGCGGATGCGGGTGCGCCGCATCGCCCAGTCCCTCGGCGGTGGTGATGCGTTTGCCCAGCGCCGCCCACAGCGGCGTGTCGCAGGATGCCACGGCCTGTCCGTCGATCAGCACTCTGCAGGCGCCGCACTCGCCGCTGCCGCAGCCGAAGTGCGCCGCCTTCAGCCCGAGCTGGTTGCGCAGCACGTAGAGCAGCGGCGTGTCCGCGGCAGCGCTGACCTCGTGCTCGGCGCCGTTGACGTCGAGCCGTACGGTCGCAGCCGCGCCTGCGGACCTTGCGCTCATCGCCTCAATCGACTTTGGCACCGGAGATTTTGACCACCTTCGCCCATTTGGCGATATCGTCGTGCAGATATTTCGCGAATTCCTCGGTGCTCATGTCCAGAGGCGTTGCACCCTGCTTGGCCCAGGCTGCTTTCACATCGGGGTTGTTCACTATTTTCCTGATTTCGGTGTTCAGGAGTTCGAGCACCGGCTTCGGCGTGCCCGTAGGCGCCATGACACCGAGCCAGATCACCGCTTCATAGCCGGGCACGCCGGCTTCGGAAACCGTGGGAACCTCGGGCAGCACCGGGGAGCGTGTCTTGCCGGTCGTGCCCAGCGCGATGAGTTTGCCTGCGCGCACGTTCGGCGCCATGGTCGTGATCGCATCGAACATCATCTGCACCTGCCCGCCGAGGACGTCGGTGCGCGCGCCGGAGCTGCCCTTGTAGGGCACGTGCACGATGTCCAGACCCGCCATCGCCTTGAACAGTTCGCCGGCCATGTGATAGGGCGTGCCGGGGCCCGACGACGCGTAGTTGAGCGCATGCGGCTTGGATTTTGCGAGCGCGATGAGTTCCTTCAGCGTATGCACGCCGACCGAGGGATGCACCACCAGCACCAGGTCGGAATAGTTCACCGGAGCGACTGGCACAAAGTCGCGCATCAGCTGGAACGGCTTGTGCGACAGCAGCGACTCGTTGACCGTGTGCGTGTTGGACATCATCAGCAGCGTATAGCCGTCGGGTGCGGACTTGGCCACCGCGTCGGTCCCGACCACAGAGCCGCCGCCGGGCCGGTCTTCCACGATGAACGGCTGGTGCAGCGCCTCCTGCAGCCGCTGCGCGAGAACGCGCGCATAGATGTCGGCCGGGCCGCCGGAGGCGAACGGGACGATGATGTGCACCGCGCGGTTCGGGTAGCCTTGCGCGCTGGCGGACAGTGCCGCGAACGCGGACAGGATGAATGCGATTAAACCTCTTGCCAAATTGGCCATGGATGTCTCCTCCGATAACGGGCGATCGTTCATATTTGTGTCGGGCCGCGCCATGTGGTGCGGTCCGGCTTTGTAGCATATGCGCTCACCGCGCGTCCAGCGCTGCGGCGAACCTGCCGGCCGACGCGGGTACAATCGGACTGTTACGCCAAACCAGGAGTCAGAACACGCATGATTGCCGATGCTGCAAAACCATCCCCCGTCGCGCCGGAGCAGCCGCAGCTGCCCGTGCAGAAGACCGTGCTCATCATCGAGGACGATGCGGCGTTTCGCGACCTGCTGGCGCTGCATCTATCCCGGGCCGGATACCAGGTTCTCGTCGCGGAGGATGCGGCGGCAGGCGGGCCCATGCTGCTGTCGGCCCGGCCCGATCTGCTGCTTCTGGACATCCTGCTGCCCTATCTCGGGGGGCTGGAACTGCTGGAGGCCATGCGCCATGATCCGGAGGTGGGACAGACCCCGGTGGTGTGCGTGACCTCCATGCGCGACGATGCGACCTACATAAGAGCGATGGAGCTCGGCGCGGAAGCCGTGCTGACCAAACCGGTACGTGTGGAAGAGCTGCTCGCGACTACCGCGAGGGTGATGAAAGCCGCGCGAAAAGTGGGCGGACAGAGCGGTTTGAAATAGACCTGGGCCACCGCCGCGTTAGCGTGCGCCAAGCCTGGCGCCGGCGCTGCATCTATCTGAGCGCGGCCATTTGGTCGGGCGAACATGGCGGATTCGTTGCAGGCACGGCGCTGTCGGTCGAAGCCAAGGGCTATCTCGATGGTGCCGGCGTCTATCAGGTCAGCAAGATCGAACGCAAGGCCTGAGCTGATTCCAGGCTGGCATCAGTCCGGAAAGAAGCAGGCGACCCGCTCGCGCCGATGGCGGGCGGGTCGTATTCGGGCAGGATTCAAGCGGGCGCTAGCGGCGGGGCAGGCGCGATTTCAGCGTCCACTGGATGGCGATGGCCGCTGCGGTTGCGGCAAGAAACGAGACCGTCACGCCAAAATGCGGCAGCAACAGAACCAAACTCAGGCAAAAGCCCGTAAACGCATACAGGCCCCAGATCATCGCCTTGAGCAGCGTCGCCGCGAACGCCGGACCGGAAGCGCGATGCGAGAACACGGCCAGCACGATGCTGAGCACCGGAAACACCGCGAACATTCCGCTCCAGGAGGGCCCGATGGCCGCGGCGAGCGAGGTCACGGCGAACGTGACCACGGCGCCGGCCAGCATGCGCAGCGGCAGTTCCCATTTTGGCACGACGGTGGCCGCCAGCGGCAGCGCAATGCGCGGAAATAACTTCGGTGCGAAGACGAGGCTGAGCAGTGCGATGCCCAGCGAAACCAGATTGCTGGGCGGCAGCCGCGTCAGCAGCAGTGCGGCGCAGGCCCAGCTGACAAGGCCGTAGAGCAGCGACAGGCCGGGCGATCTGCGCGCGCAGACGCGCGCATAGGTGAGGATGAATGCCACGGCGCCGAACACGGCGGACAGGGACACCGTGGCCGCCGCGGCTGTAAACACGGGGCCGTGCTCCAGCGCCAGCAGAAACAGGATCGGGCCGGTCATTACCGGGAAGCCCGCGAGCCAGCCGGCGACTTCCGGTCCCCAGCGCCTGCCGGCAAGCGAGATGAGGAGCAGAAACGTCGGGACGAGGAGCAGCTTGAGTACGATCAAGGCGGATGCACCGGTTTCAGGCTTCGGCCACGATCAGCGGCACTTGCATCTCCGCCGCGCTGACGCCGCCGTGCACGCCCAGCGT
>JAKAIH010000156.1 GCA_021825225.1 Pseudomonadota bacterium | reverse complement strand
ACCAAGTCCGTGGACCAGGGCACGGGACTCGGCCTCGCCGTGGTGCATGGCATCGTCAAGGCGCACCAGGGTGCGATCATGGTGCAAAGCGCGCCCGGCAAGGGGACCCGCGTCGACGTCTATCTGCCCCTTGCGCAGGCATCGGCGGAGACTGCGCTACCCGTGCGCGAGGCACCGGCCGCGTCCGGCGGCGAAGGCAAGCACGTGCTTTACGTGGACGACGACGAGGCGATGGTGTTCCTGGTGAGGCGCATGCTCGAGGACCTGGGTTACCGGGTGAGCGGATTTCTGCGCGGCGAGGCGGCGCTGGCTGCGGTGCAAGGCGATGCGGCGGATTTCGATCTGGTCGTGACCGATTTCAACATGCCCGGGCTGTCGGGGCTGCAGGTGGCCGAGGAACTGGCGCGTCTGCGCCCCGGACTGCCGGTGGTGGTCACCTCGGGTTACATCACCGAGGAGCTGACGACGGGCGCGCGCGCCGCCGGCGTGCGCAAGCTGGTGTACAAACCGAACACGGCCGATGAGTTGTGCGCGACCATCCGGCGCCTGCTCGCAACGGCGGGCGCTTGAGCCGCCGCAGCACGACTTTTGCCGGGACGGGGCCTAAAGTAAACCTGCCTTCGGCCGATGAAACCTCAAATGGAATCACCAGGCACGGTAGCGAAAGTTTCCGCCGGGGCGCTCTCAGCCGCGGCCGCGGTGTCTGCCGCTGCGCTGACGCCGGAGGCTGAGCTGTCGCAACTGCGGCAGTTCTTCCTCGGCCGTCAGCCCATACTCGACCGCGACCAGCACCTCATCGGCTTCGAACTGCTGTTTCGCGACGGGCGCGCGGCGGGTGCCAACGTCAGCGACGACATGGCGGCGACCGCGTCGGTGGTGCTGCACGCATTCAACGAATTCGGCACGCAACAGGTGCTGGGCGAGCACAAAGGCTACGTCAATGCGAACGCCGAGTTCCTCCTGAGCGATCTGGTCTACTCCCTGCCGCGCAAGCAGGTGGTGCTGGAGCTGCTGGAGACCATCGTCGTCGATGCTCCGATCATCGAGCGCTGCCGCGAACTCAAGCAATCGGGCTACAGCCTTGCGCTGGACGACGTGGTCGGGTACAGCGAAGCGCTGGCGCCGCTGCTGGAAATCGTGGACGTGGTGAAACTCGACCTGCTGCAGATCGAGAGCGCGCAACTGCCCGCACTGGTGCGCCGGCTGCGCGGCTGGCCGCTAGCCCTGCTGGCCGAAAAGGTCGAAACCAGGGAACAGTTTCGCGAGTGCCGGGCGCTGGGAATCGACCTGTTTCAGGGCTATCACTTCGCCCGCCCCGAGGTGCTTGCCGGCAGGCGTCTGGATACGGGAAGGCTCGCCCTGCTGCGGGTGCTGGCCCTGGTGGCGAACGAAGCCGAAACCGGCGACATCGAACGCGAGCTCAAGCAGCATCCGAACCTCACCTTCAATCTGCTGCGCCTGGTGAACTCGGTGGCCCTGGGAACCGGACAGACCGTCAGCTCCCTGAAGCACGCCATTGTCGTCCTGGGCCGCAAGCAGATGCAGCGCTGGATCCAGCTGCTGCTGTATGCGGCGCCCAAGGGAAGCGCGGATTCGACCAACCCGCTGATGCAGCTCGCCGCGACCAGGGCGCGCTTCATGGAAACCATCGCGCACGCAGAACGGGCCGCCGACCGCGCCTACCAGGACAGTGTGTTCATGACCGGAGTCTTGTCCTTGCTGGACACGGTGTTCGGCGTGCCGCTGCGGGAACTGCTGGGTCAGCTCAGCCTGCCGCAGGAGGTGAAAGCGGCCCTGCTCGAGCGCAGCGGCGCGCTTGGCCGCCTGCTTTGCCTGACCGAGGCGCTGGAGACCGACGACCGGCCCGGCGTCGCGCGCATCCTCGCCGAACTCCCCGGTTTGGCACCCTGCGATCTGATGCGTGCCGAAATCGAAGCGCGCGACTGGGCCAACGGGGTCGTCGCCGCCGCGGCCTGACCCGCCGGGCCGGCGCGTTCCCGCGGGGGCCGGGTCGGAACTTGCGCCGGCCGGCAAAAGCCGGAGTTGAGCCGCACCGGCCGCTCTATTCCCCGCTTAAGTTGCGCCGGACCGTGACGATAATTCCGACAAGGCGCCGGGTATTGCGCCTACGCAGCATTCCGCACCGCAGTGCTCCGCAAAGGAGGTTGCCATGGATCTGCAGCTGGCCCTGCCTCTGGAGGCAGATACGCGAAACGAAACCACCTTGCGCCAGGCGTGGATGCGCAGCGGCCTGTCGCTGCCCTATGAACGGGCGCTGCAGGACCGGGCGATTGCCATCTGCCTGCGCTGCCTCGCCGACGCGATGCGCAGAAAGCACCGCAGGAAGCGCCATGGCTAAGCTCGCGCGGCTGTGGAACCCGCGCAGCAATAACCGGCTGCGCCGGCATTGGGTCGGGTTCAAGGACCGCATCCTCATCGGCGGCGAGATGCCCGAGCAGGCGGGCGTGCTGACCCTGCTGCCGCTGGGTTGCGACGGGCTGCTGGTCAGGCTGCAGGTCATGGAGCGCGTGTTCCGGGAGGTGGTGGAACCGGGCAACGACATCGTCGTGTGGATCAATGGGCTGGAGTTGCTGGTCGGCCTCAAAGCGCTCGAGGACGAGCGCATGCTGGTCGCTTTCGGCGTAGCGCGCGGCTCCAGCGTGGAGGTGACGCTGGAGGCCGATGCCGAGCCGCACAGGCATGCGCTGGCGGCGGTGAGTGCGTTCTCCGGGGAAGGCCGAGAGACCTACGCATGCCCGGTCGGGCTGTGCCAGATGCGCAACTGATCCGGGCCGTGCGGGCCAAGCGCCGCGCCGGCCGCAGGCCATCGCATCATCGGGGATCGAAACGGACGCGCTCTGATTCCGGCGCACGGTTAAAGAAGTCCGGACAGCATGCCGTAATACACGGGGTAAAGCGCATAAAGCGGTTCGGCCTGCGCGTTCGCGTGCGTCCGTTTTCCCTCGACTTCCCAGCCGGAAGGCAGCATGGATCAGGCAGTACATCCCAACCAGGCCCTGGCCGAGCGGCTCGCATCGGCGCTGCGGCAGGATGAATTCGTACTCTACGGGCAATTGATCGCGCCGCTGGTCACCGTGCAGGGGGCGGGCCCGTTTCGCGAAATACTGATCCGCTTTCAGGAGGAAGAAAACAAACTGCTGCCGCCCGGGAGCTTCTTCTCCATCCTGGAGGACAGCGGCCTGATGCCTTACCTCGATCGCTGGGTGGTGAACCGCGTCGTGCGCTGGATACGCGGCAGGCTGGCAGTCAAACCCGACTGGCCGGTGCCGCACAACAGCATCAACCTGTCGGCCGACACGCTCACCGATCGAAAATTCGCGGAATACGCCGGCCGGCACCTGCGGGCGGCGGCGCTGCCCCCGGGCAGCATATCGTTCGAGATCATCTGCGATGGCGCGCTCGGACGCATCGAGGCGCTGCTCGCCCTGGCGGAGCAACTCAGGCCGGAGGGCTGCCGCTTCATCCTGGCCCGCTTCGACGGCGGCGATGCGGCGCAGGAATTGCGCCGGCGCCTGAGGCCCGAGTTCGTCAAGCTCAGCCCCGGACTGGTGCGTCTGCTCGCCCAGGGCAGCGCCGGCGTGGAGCGGGTAGATGCAATCAACCGCGACTGCCATGCGCGCGGCATCAAGACCATTGCCGAACATGTCGAAAGCGAGCGGACCATAGAGCAGTTGCGCGAGCTGGGCGTCGATTTCGCCCAGGGCTTCGGCGTAGAGGCACCGCAACCCCTCGCCTAGGCGAGCGCCATGTTGAGGAGGATGAAATGAACACCAAGGAAGAGCCGATCGGGCACGACGCCGACGAGGCGGTGCAGGAGATCGGCATACCGCCGTGTCCCGCGATTCTGACCAAGCTGCTGCGGGAAACGCGCACCGACGAGCCGGACTTTCGCCGCATCGGCCAGCTGATTGGCGGCGACGTTGCGCTCGCCTCGGCGGTGCTGAAGGTGGCGAACTCGTCGTTCTACGGCCTGCGCAGCAAGGCCGCCTCGGTGCAGCAGGCGCTGGCGCTGCTGGGCATGAATACAGTGACGCAACTGGTGACCGGACTGCTGCTGCGGCAGGCTTTTTCCGGCTCGGTCGGGCCGGGCATGGAGCGCTATTGGAAGACCTCGATGGCGACCTCGCTGATAGCGGCGCTGCTGGCGCGCGAAACCGCAAGCGGCGACAGCGGCGTGGCCTGCACCTACGGCCTGTTTCGCGACTGCGGCATGCCGGTGATGCAGCAGAAATTTCCGATCTACGCGGATATTTTCGACGGTTCGGCGCTCAGTCCGGGCGAGCCGGTGGTGGAAATCGAAAACGAGCGCTACGATACCAATCATGCGCGCATCGGGGCGCAGCTTGCGCGCAGCTGGCAATTGTCGGATTCGCTGTGCTGCGCCATCCTGTATCACCACGACGTGCTGTATTCAGAAGAAATCCTGGCCGGGGCGCAGCCGGGGGCGCCTGCGCTGATCGCAGTCGGTCTGGTCGCCGAGCAGCTGTACTGCACGGCCATCGGCACGCAATGCCACGAGTGGGCGGTCGGCGGCGATTGGGCATTGACCGAGCTCGATTTGACCCAGCAGAAATTCGCCGAGCTGTCGGCTCGGGTCAAGGCGTCGATCAATCGCATGTAGCAATCCGTCGCCGGACGGATTGGCGGCGATTCGGCGCAGGGGCGGATAAACGGCGGAAAACCGAGTCTGTTCCGCGATTCGACTTGCGGGTCGCGGCGAATAATGTGCACAAGGCGGCTCGGCCGCCCGGCGTGCAGGCGTGGGCCTGCCGCGCATTCACCAAGGGACGGTGCACATGAAATCCAGCGCAGACGCAACCCGGCTCGTGTTGGCATTCGATGCTGGCAGCGGCGAGCTCCCCGATCCGGATCCGCAGGAGCGGCAGCAGGCCGAACTCGGCGCAATCAAGCAGGCGGTGGCGCGCATCGAGGCCGAGGCCAAGGCGACGGCCGCGGCCAACGTGCGTGCGCGCGCGGAAGCGCGCGCGCGCGAAACGGCCGAGGCCAAGGCACTGGCAGAGAGCCAGGCCAAGAGCGCGGCCGAAGCGCGCATGAAGGCCGAAGAGGAAGCCGCGGCTTGTGCGCGCATACGCATGGAGGCGGAGAACCGCGCCCAAATCACGGCCGCCGAGCGCAGGCAGGCGGAAACGCTGGCCACGGCCGAAGCCGAAGCACGCGCGCAAGCCGACAAGCAGGCGACGGAAACAGCGCTGGCCCGCCTGTCGGCCGAACGCGAATTGCAGGCACGCACCCAGGCGAAGACGGTAATCGAACGCAGCGAGGCCGAGCGCATGCAGGCCGAGGCGGACGAATTGCAGCGCCTGCTCCAGGAAATGGAGGCCGCCGCCCGGACCCGCGCACAGGAGGTGCAGCGGGAAAAGGAACGCCGCCGCGCGCGCGCGGTGGCCGAGGCTCAGGCGCTGGAGGCGAGCCGCCGCCGCGCGCAAGCCGAATTTCATGCAGAGCAATTGACCGAGGCGCGCTCCGGCGCACAGGAACTGGCGCGCGAAGCCGCGCAGCAAAAGGCGCGCTCGGAGGAGGCTTTGACGTCCGTCGCCACGGCGCGCATCGAAGTCGAATCGAGTTTCGCCGAGCAGGCCGAAACGCGCATCCTGGAAGAGGAGCGCCTGCTGGCGCAGACCAAGGTCAGGCAGGAGGTCGCCGCGCAGATGCAGGAAACGCGGCAGGCACGCCTGCGCATGGAACGCGAACTGCGCGCACAGGCGGAAGCCAAGGCGCGTGCCGAAGCCGAGGCGGAAGCGGCCGCAGCGGCGCGCGCGCGCGCCCAGGCGCGCGAGCTTGCCGCAGTGCAGGGACGGCTGGAGGCCGAACTCGCCGCCAGCAGCGATGCCGATGAACGCGCGCGCGCAGAAGCGGAGCTCGAACGTCTGGCGCAGATCGAGGCCGAGCGCGAAGCCGAAGCGATTGCAGGACTGCAGGCGCGCATCGTTGCCGCCGAAGAAGCCATCGCCGCCACCAGCGCGCGCGCCGAGGCCGATCGCGAAGCGACCGCCGCTGCGCTGGCCAAGGCCGATGCGGAACGCGAGGCCGCTGCCGGAGCCGAGGCGCGGGCGCAGGCGGAGCAGCGCGCCACCGAGATGGCACGTGCGCGCGCCGAACTCGAAGCCGAAGCTGCTGCCAAGTCGCAGGAAAGACAGAAAGCGGAGCAGGCGCGCCTGCAGCTGGCGCAGGCGGCTGCGGCTGCTGCCGACGAGCGCCTGCGCGCGGAGCAGGAGGCTGTCGCAGAGGCCAAGGCGCGAGCCGAAGCCGAGCAGGCCCTGCTCGAAGCCGAGCAAAAACGCGTGAAGCAGGAAAACCGCGCCAAGGCGGCGGCGCTTGCGCATGCGCGTGCGTCCGAGGAGTGCGCGCGGGCCGCGCAGGCGAAATCGGCGGCAGATATTGCCCTGCTGCAGGAGACGCGACGCCGACAGGCAGCGGAGCAGGAAGCCGTCGAAATGGCGCGCAGCAGCGCCGAGTTGGAGGCTGAAGCCCTGGCGAAGGCCGAGGAGCGGCTGAACATCGAGCAGGACCGCCTGCGGCTGGCGCAGGAGGCCGCCGCGGCGGCCGAGGCGCGGGCCGAGGCCGAGCGGGTTCTGCTCGAAGCGGAACGGCGGCGCCTCAAGGATGAG
>JAKAIH010000155.1 GCA_021825225.1 Pseudomonadota bacterium | reverse complement strand
ATAGGCATCTGCAGGCGCCAGGCGCACGCTCAGATTGTCTGCCTCGCCCTTCTGCAGGGCGAGCAGTTCGATCTCTGCCTTCAGGGGTTGTCCCAAGCCGGATAGTACAGTCAGCTTGCCCAGCCCAGCGGCTATTGCCAGCGACGGCAGCAACAGAAACGCCAAAGCCAACACGCTTGTTCTTATGACGGATTTACCCACCTTCCACCCCTGAAGACGTTTGTGGACTAACTAAATTAACATCATAGCCTTAGCCTTGCAAGCTAATCTTTCTTGTCATGAAAGCGCCTCAAGCCGGATATTTTTCAACCAAAAAAGCCGGACCCAGTCAGGCTTATGCAGCAGCCCTGGCAGTTGCCTTGGAAGTATCGGATTTCGGGGCACCCGCTTCCCGGGCAAGCAGGATGCGCAGCATGCGGCGCAAAGGCTCGGCCGCACCCCACAGCAGCTGATCTCCGACCGTAAACGCAGACAGGAACTGCCCGCCCATATTGAGCTTGCGCAGCCGGCCTACCGGCACACTCAGGCTACCGGTCACCGCGGCGGGCGTGAGTTCGCGTATGCTCGCCGCGCGCGTGTTCGGGATTACTTTCACCCAATCATTGGCCGAAGCGAGCATGGCCTCGATCTCGCTTAGCGGCAGGTCGCGCGTAAGCTTGATCGTGAGCGCCTGGCTGTGACAACGCATGGCACCGATACGCACGCATAGGCCGTCGATCGGGACCGGTCGGTTTTCGCGGCCGAGAATCTTGTTGCCTTCGGCCTGGCCTTTCCATTCCTCGCGGCTCTGGCCGTTGTCCATTTCTTTGTCGATCCAGGGAATCAGGCTGCCGGCGAGCGCGACCCCGAAATGATCCTTGGGCAGCGCGTCGCTACGCAAGGTATCCGCCACGCGGCGGTCGATTTCCAGGATGGCGGATGCCGGATCCGCAAGCAGGCCGCCGGCCGAAGCGTGCGCCGCGCCCATCTGGGAGAGCAGTTCACGCATGTTCTGCGCGCCGGCGCCGGAGGCCGCCTGATAGGTCATCGCAGTCATCCACTCGATCAGTCCTTCCTTGAACAGGCCGTGCAGCGCCATCAGCATCAGGCTGACGGTACAGTTGCCGCCGATATAGTTCTTCACGCCGCGCGCCAGGGCATCCTCGATCACCTGCATGTTCACCGGATCGAGAATGATGACTGCGTCGTTTTTCATCCGCAGCGCGGAGGCCGCGTCGATCCAATAGCCGTCCCAGCCCGCTGCGCGCAACTGCGGAAAAACGTCGTTGGTGTAATCGCCGCCCTGGCAGGTGACAATCGCGTCCATCTGCTTCAGGTCGGCGATTGATTTCGCATCCTTCAGCGGTTCTTTGCTCTCGCCAGGTCCCTTGCCGCCGATATTGGATGTGGTGAAAAACACTGGATCGATGTGCGCGAAATCGCCTTCCGCCTGCATGCGCTCCATCAGCACCGAACCAACCATGCCGCGCCAGCCTACAAAGCCTATCTTTTTCATGACTGTCTTCCTGAAGTTAACGATTCAATTCTAAACCCTGGGGGGGGGAAGGAGGCGGAAAGAAGGGGCCGCAGCAGCGGCACCCACTCAGTCGTTTGCGCCCTCTCCGGCGGGAATTACAAGGCCGCCACCACCGCGTCGCCCATTTGCGCGGTACCGACCTGCTGCATCCCCGGCTTATGGATGTCCGCTGTCCGCAGTCCGCGCGCCAACACCCTAGCCACAGCCGCTTCGACGCGGTCGGCCGCACGGTCCTGATTCAGACTGTAGCGCAGCATCATCGCCGCCGACAGTATGGTCGCCAGCGGATTCGCCAGATTCTTGCCCGCGATATCGGGTGCCGAACCGTGGATGGGCTCGTACAAGCCTTTGTTGTTCGCATCGAGCGAAGCCGAGGGCAGCATGCCGATCGACCCGGTGAGCATGGATGCCTCGTCGGAGAGGATGTCGCCGAACATATTGCCGGTCACTATGACGTCGAACTGCTTGGGGTCGCGCAGCAGCTGCATCGCCGCGTTGTCGACGTACATATGCGACAGTTCCACGCTGGGGTATTCCCGCGCCACTTCGGTCACGACCTCGCGCCACAACTGCGAGGTTTCGAGCACGTTGCACTTGTCCACCGAACAAAGCTTTTTCGCGCGCTTCATCGCCGCGCGAAAGCCCGCATGCGCGATGCGCCGGATTTCGGATTCGCTATAGCGCATGGTGTCGAAGCCCTCGCGCTCACCGTTGTCGAGCCTGCGCATGCCGCGCGGCTGCCCGAAATAGATGTCGCCGGTGAGTTCACGCAGGATCAGGATGTCCATCCCCGATACCACCTCGGGACGCAGCGTCGATGCCTCCACCAGCTCGGGAAACACCTTGGCCGGGCGCAGGTTGGCGAACAGCCCAAGTTCCTTGCGCAAGCCCAGGATCGCCTGCTCCGGGCGCTTTGCCCGCGGCAGCTGGTCGTATTGCCAGCCGCCGACGGCGCCGAACAGAATCGCGTCGGCTGCACGTGCGAGCTTCAGCGTGGCCGGCGGCAGCGGATCGCCGGCCGCATCGTAAGCGGCGCCGCCCACCGGCGCCTGTTCGATTTCCAGTCTGAGGCCGTCCCCGGCCAGCGCCTCCAGGACTTTCAGCGCCTGCGCGACGATTTCCGTACCGATCCCGTCACCGGGCAGCACCGCTATTTTCATATATCTCCCTTGATCGCTTCAGCCGAACAGCCAGGGCTGTTCGGCGCGGCGGCGCGCTTCGAACGCGATGATCTTTTCGGCATGCAGCAGCGACAGTCCGATGTCGTCCAGGCCGTTTATCAGGCAGTGCTTGCGATGCGCATCGACATCGAACGCAATCTGCGTCGCACCGTCCGACGTGAGCACCAGTTGGCGCGGCAAATCGACGGTCAGTTGGTAGCCGGGGAATGCATTGACATCGTGGAACAGTTGATCAATGCGCAGCTCATTGACCACTATCGGCAGCAATCCATTCTTGAAGCAGTTGTTGTAAAAGATGTCGGCGAAGGAAGGCGCGATGACGGCGCGAAAACCGTAATCGGCCAGCGCCCAGGGCGCATGCTCTCGGCTCGAGCCGCAACCGAAGTTCTTGCGCGCCAGCAGTATGGCCGCGCCCTTGTAGCGCGCCTGATTGAGCACGAAATCCGGATTGAGCGGACGCTTCGAGTTATCCATGCCCGGCTCGCCCACATCCTTGTAGCGCCAGGCATCGAACAGATTGGGCCCGAAGCCCGAGCGCTTGATCGACTTCAGGAACTGCTTCGGGATGATGGCGTCGGTGTCGACATTGGCGCGGTCGAGCGGCGCCACGATGCCTTTCAGTACGGTGAATTTTTCCATGCGCTATTTCTTCACCGCGCGCTCGATCGCCTCGCCGCCTTGCTTGAGATCCTTGCCCACACCCTCCACGGTGTTGCAGCCGTTCAGCACAAACGCTGCGACCAGCACAAGAAGGATCATGTTTGCTTTACGCACAGTAGTCTCCATCACTTCCAATTGCGCACATCGACAAAATGCCCGGCGATCGCGGCACCAGCCGCCATTTCCGGGCTGACCAGATGGGTGCGGCCGCCGGCGCCCTGGCGGCCCTCGAAATTGCGATTCGACGTTGAGGCGCAACGCTCGCCCGGCTCCAGGCGGTCGGCGTTCATGGCGAGGCACATCGAACAGCCCGGCTCGCGCCACTGGAAACCCGATTCCCGGAACACGCGATCGAGTCCCTCCCGTTCGGCCTGGGCTTTGACCAGGCCCGAGCCCGGCACCACCAGTGCGAGCCGGATGTTGGAGGCGACGCGCTTGCCGCGCACCACCGCCGCCGCCGCGCGCAGATCCTCGATGCGCGAATTGGTGCAGGAACCGATGAACACCTTGTCCAGGCGTATGTCCTCTATGCGCGTATTCGGCTTCAGCCCCATGTAGACCAGCGCGCGCTCCATGCCCTCGCGTCGCGTCGGGTCTTTCTCCTTGTCCGGGTCAGGCACGCGCGCGTTCACCGGCACCACCATTTCCGGGGAGGTGCCCCAGGTCACCTGCGGGCCGATATCGCGCGCGTCCAGACGCACGACGCGGTCGAATTGCGCACCCTCGTCGGAAACAAGCGTGCGCCAATGGGCCACGGCACGGTTCCAGTTCTCGCCGGTCGGGGCGAACGGCCGGCCCTTGAGATAAGCGATGGTGGTATCGTCAACAGCCACCATGCCGGCGCGCGCGCCGGCCTCTATCGCCATATTGCACAGGGTCATGCGCCCTTCCATGCTCAGGGCGCGGATGCTGCTGCCCGCAAACTCGACGGCGCAGCCGGTGCCGCCCGCGGTGCCGATTCTGCCGATGATGGCGAGCGCGATGTCCTTGGCGCCCACGCCGCGCGCGAGCGGCCCCTCCACCGCAACCAGCATGTTCTGCATTTTCTTTTGCACCAGGCACTGGGTCGCCAATACGTGCTCGACTTCCGAGGTGCCGATACCGTGCGCAAGGCAGGCGAACGCGCCGTGGGTGCTGGTGTGCGAATCGCCGCACACCACCGTCATGCCGGGCAGCGTCGCGCCCTGCTCCGGGCCGATGACATGCACAATGCCCTGCCGGCGGTCGAGAAAAGGAAAGTACGCCTTGGCGCCGTATTCGCGGATATTCGCGTCCAGGGTCTCCACCTGCAGGCGCGAGATCGGATCCTTTATGCCCTCGTTCCAATCCGTGGTAGGCGTATTGTGATCGGCCGTGGCGACGATGGAATCGATACGCCAGGGCTTGCGTCCGGCCAGTCGCAGGCCTTCAAATGCCTGCGGGCTGGTGACTTCGTGCACCAGATGGCGGTCGATATAAAGCAGCGCGGTGCCGTCTTCTTCGACGTGCACCACATGGCTGGCCCAAAGCTTGTCATACAGGGTCTGCGGCATGGTCTGGAGTCGTATTGAACAAGCAAAATTATGCCACAGAAAACAGGTATTTGGAGCGAAACCCAAGGCTGAAAATCAGAACGCCGCGGAACGCGGTACGCTGCGCAGGTTTCAGATTTGCACCGGCCTCAGCTTCCACTGCAGCAGCGCAAAGCCCGTCAAAGCGGCAAGCGCCGCAGCGCTGAAGGTCCATGCCGGGCCGATGCTGTCCCAGGCCATGCCGGAAAGTGCACTGCCCAAGACCCCGCCCGCCCCGAAAGACACCGACAGATAGATCGCCTGCCCGCGCACCTGATGCGCCCCCTGAAACCAATGGTGTATCGCCGCGACCGCGGCAGCGTGGTAGGCGCCGAAACTCAGTGCATGCAGCAATTGGGCCGCGAACAGGATGGGAGCGGAATCAACGCCCCAGCCGATCATCAGGAAGCGCGCCGCCGTGGCGGCAAAACACAGCAGCAGAATGGCCGAAAGCGAGTAGCGCCGCATCAGCGCCGGCATCAGCAGGAACACCATGATTTCAGCGATTACGCCCACGCTCCACATCCAGCCCACCTCGGCTTTGCTGTAGCCGTGGTCCACCAGGTAAAGCGAGTAGAAGGCGTACAGCGGACCGTGTGCAAGGTTCATCAGAAAGCACGCTCCGAGCAGTGCCGCGACCTCGGGTCGCCGCAGGATGCTCCACACGGGTTCGGGCGCGGCATGGCCCCCGCTCACCGCATCGGGGACGGCCAGTGCGCAGGCCCAGCCAAGCGCATAGGTCGCGAGCACGATCCACAAGAGACTGGCCACCTGCAGCGCATCGAGCGCATAGCCGACCAGCGTCACGGTGAGGATGAAGCCCACCGAACCCCACAAGCGGATGGAGCCATAGCGGTCGATCGCCCCGCGCAGGTGCGACAAGGTCAGCGACTCAGTGAGCGGCATGGAGGCACTGCCGAAGAAACCTGTGGCAAGGAGCAGGGCGAACAGTCCCCAGAACGATCGGACGAAGAAGAACCCGGCAAAGCAGGCGCCTCCCAGTGCCAGCGTAAAGGCGACGATGCGCGCGCGCCGCTGCGTGCGATCTGCCACCCAACCCCAGAAGTTGGGGCCGATCACCCGCATCAAGGAACCGAGGGAAAGCAGCACGCCTATCTGAGCGGCGGTCAAGCCCAGCGACGCCAGATAAAGGCTGAAATAAGGCGAAAGCGCGCCGACGTAAGCGAAATACGCAAAATAGAAGGCGGAAAGGCGCCAGTATGGAACAGGCATCGTGAAGGTTCTATGGCTGGCAGGAACGAGGCAATTGGCGCGCGGTCGCAGCAGGATATCCTACTTCCGCGCTGCCTTCACTGAGCGCATGACACCCCTGGCGCGAGCGAAGCGGACTAGACCGTTCGACCTAAACGCCGGACCGATGCGCGCTGGCAGCTAGGCCGTTTGGACAGTATTTTTTTGTCTCCCAAGGCCTAATATCGCTCTGCAATCGCCGAATTCACGGCGGATTGCGCAATATCAATTGAACGGGAGAGCGGAAATGAAAAAGGCTTTGCCAGTTTTGATCGGTTGCCTACTCTTCGCCGGCAGCGCATTGGCACAGGCACCCGCGGGTGGGCAGCCAGGTGCCGGGTCTGGCGGCGCCGGTGCCGCGGGCGCTACCGGCGCCGCGGCCGGCGGCATTACCGCAGGCATGGTTGCGGCTGCCGTAGCGGTCGCCGCGGTCGCCGTGGCCGCCTCCACGTCCAATGACAATAATCAGACGACCACTACCGTCACCACAAAGTAGGGCAAGCTGCACCCGATACCGCCCCTCGCGCAGTGCCGGCGGCGGACA
>JAKAIH010000154.1 GCA_021825225.1 Pseudomonadota bacterium | reverse complement strand
CTCCAAGGACGAGCACGGCCACGGCGGTCACGATCATGTGCCGCACGAATCGCCGTGGGTGGTGACGCTGCCGCTGATCCTGCTCGCGATACCGTCGGTCGCCGCCGGCTGGACCATAGGCACAGTGCTCTACGGCGGTTATTTCGGCTCGGCCATTTTCATTTCCCCGGAACACGAGGGGATGGCCGAGATGGCGCACGAATACCACGGCGTGATCACGATGATGCTGCACGGGCTGACCAGCCTGCCGTTCTGGTTCGCGCTCTCGGGCGCCGCCACGGCCTGGTACCTGTATATCGTGAATCCGGCGCTGCCGGGCGTGCTGCGGCAGAAGTTCAGCTTCATCGTCAACATCCTGATGGAGAAGTACGGCTGCGACCGCTTCAACGAGTGGTTCTTCGCCGGCGGCGCCCGCGGCATCGGCGGCGGCCTGTGGAAAATCGGCGACGTGGCCATCATCGACGGCTTCATGGTCAACGGCACCGCGCGCGTGGTCGGCTGGATCGGAGGCATGGTGCGCCTGTTCCAGTCCGGCTACATCTACCAATATGCCTTCACCATGATCATCGGCGTGTTCGTGCTGCTGACGCTGTGGTTCGGCCGGGTTTAGGAGACAGACGATGAATCCTACTCCCTGGCTCAGCCTCAGCATCTGGATCCCGATCCTGTTCGGCGCCGTGGTGCTCGCTTTCAGCGACCGCCATGCCGCACTGGTGCGCTGGATCGCGCTTATCGGCTCGCTGCTCGGTCTTGCGGTGACCCTGCCGCTCTACACCGGCTTCGACACGCAGACCAGCGCGATGCAGTTCGTCGAACTCTCCCCCTGGATTCCGCGCTTCAACATCAACTACCACCTGGGCGTGGACGGCATCTCGCTGCTGTTCGTGCTGCTGAACAGCTTCATCACCGTGCTGGTGGTGCTCGCCGGCTGGGAGTCGATCACAAAGCGCGTGGCGCAGTACATGGCGGCCTTCCTCATCATGTCGGGCGTCTTGAACGGCGTGTTCTCCTCCCTCGACGCGATGCTGTTCTATGTGTTCTTCGAGGCCTCGCTGATCCCGATGTATCTGATCATCGGGGTCTGGGGCGGGCCCAACCGCGTCTACGCCGCGGTGAAGTTCTTCCTCTACACCCTGTTCGGGTCGCTGTTGATGCTGGTCGCGCTGCTCTACCTGTTCGACAAGTCCGGCGGCAGTTTCGCCATCCTCGACTGGCACAAGCTGCCGCTGGCGATGACGCCGCAGATCCTGCTGTTCGTGGCGTTCTTTTTCGCCTTCGCGGTGAAGGTGCCGATGTGGCCGGTGCACACCTGGCTGCCGGACGCCCACGTCGAGGCTCCCACCGGCGGTTCCGCGGTGCTGGCGGCGATCCTGCTCAAGCTCGGCGCCTACGGCTTCATCCGCTTTTCGCTGCCGATCCTGCCCGACGCGAGCCATGCGCTGTCCGGCTTCATGATCACGCTGTCCCTGATCGCGGTGGTCTACATCGGCCTGGTGGCGCTGGTGCAGACCGACATGAAGAAGCTGATCGCCTACTCCTCGATCGCGCACATGGGTTTCGTCACCCTCGGATTCTTCATCTTCAACGCCTACGGCATGGAAGGCGCGCTGGTGCAGATGGTCTCGCACGGCTTCGTCTCGGCCGCCATGTTCCTGTGCGTCGGGGTGATGTACGACCGCATGCACAGCCGCCAGATCGCCGATTACGGCGGTGTCGTCAATACCATGCCCAAGTTCGCCTCGCTCATGATGCTGTTCGCCATGGCCAACTGCGGGCTGCCGGCCACCAGCGGCTTCGTCGGCGAGTTCATGGTGATCATGGGCGCGCTGAAGCACAGCTTCTGGATCGGTTTTCTCGCTGCGACCACGCTGATCTTCGGCGCTGCTTACACCCTGTGGATGTACAAGCGGGTGATATTCGGCGCCGTGGCCAACGACCATGTGGCCAAGCTGAAGGACATCGGCGCGCGCGAATTCCTGGTGCTGGCGCTGCTCGCGATTGCCGTGCTCGGCATGGGCCTTTATCCGCTGCCTTTCACCGAGGTGATGCACGCCTCGGTCAACGGACTGCTGCAGCACCTCGCGGTGAGCAAGCTCTGAGGCCATAGAATCCATGAATTTCACCATGCCCAATCTGCTGCCCGCCTACCCCGAGATCTTCCTGCTGATCATGGTTTCGGTCATCCTGGTGCTCGACCTGTTCCTGCCGCAGGCGCTGCGTTACGTGACTTATGCGCTGACGCAGCTGACCCTGCTCGGCTGCGCCGTGCTCACGCTGGATGTCGCGGTTCTCACCCAGGGCGACGTCACCTACACCTTCAACCACATGTTCGTCGCCGACATGATGGGTCACGCGCTGAAGCTCGGGGCCTACATTGCCGTGTTCACGACCCTGGTCTACTCCCGCGCCTACCTCGGCGCCCGCGGCATGTGGAAGGGCGAATTCTTCGCGCTGGTGCTGTTCGCGCTGATGGGCATGCTGGTGATGATTTCGGCCAACCACTTCCTCACGCTGTACCTCGGCCTGGAACTGCTGTCGCTCTCGCTCTACGCCCTGGTGGCGCTGGACCGCGACTCGGCGCGCGCGACCGAAGCGGCGATGAAATACTTCGTGCTCGGCGCGCTCGCCTCCGGCCTCCTGCTCTACGGCATGTCGATGATCTACGGCGCCACCGGTTCGCTCAATATCTCCGAGGTGGCGCACACCCTCGCCAACGGCCACCCGGACAAAGTGGTGCTGACCTTCGGCCTGGTGTTCCTGGTGTCGGGGATGGCATTCAAGCTCGGCGTGGTGCCGTTCCATATGTGGATCCCCGACGTCTATGACGGTGCGCCCACGGCGATCACCCTGATCATCGGCTCGGCGCCCAAGCTGGCTGCGTTCGCGATGGCGATGCGCCTTCTGGTCATGGGGCTGCTCGACCTCGCGGTCGACTGGCAGCAGATGCTGGTGATCCTGGCAGTGCTGTCCATGGCCGTGGGCAATCTCGCCGCGATTGCGCAGACCAACATCAAGCGCATGCTCGCCTACTCGACCATCTCGCACATGGGCTTCATGCTCCTGGGTCTGCTCGCCGGCGTGGTCAACGGCAACTGGCTCAATGCGGCCGACGCCTACAGCGCGGCCATGTTCTACGTCGTGGTCTACGTGCTGACCACGCTCGGAACCTTCGGCATGATTCTGCTCCTGTCGCGCGCCGGTTTCGAAGCCGAGAACCTGGACGATTTCAAGGGCCTGAATGCGCGCAATCCCTGGTACGCCTTCCTCATGCTGCTTTTGATGTTCTCGCTCGCCGGGGTGCCGCCCACGGTCGGCTTCTACGCCAAGCTGTCGGTGCTGCAGCCGCTGCTGGCGGCGGGCATGACCTGGCTGGCGGTGGTGGCCGTGATGTTCTCGCTGATCGGCGCGTTCTACTATCTGCGCATCGTCAAGCTGATGTACTTCGACGAGCCCATCGATACTGCGCCGATCGAACCCAGCCTGGACATGAGCGTGCTGATTTCGATCAACGGCCTGGCGGTGCTCGCCCTGGGCATCATGCCGCAGTCGCTGATGGCGCTGTGCTACTTCTCCATTAAAGCGCTGTGACTTCCGGGCGGCCTGCGCCGCCCGCCGCTTCCATCGCGATCGATTTTTGCTTATGATCGGCTGCGCCGCGTCTATCGTTCCGCAGGAGATAATTTTCATGAAATTCGTCGAGCGCCTCAAGCGGGCGTGGGCTAGCAGCCAGAGCCTGCTGTGCGTCGGCCTCGACCCCGATCCGGACAAGCTGCCCAGGCATCTGGCCGGCGCGAAGCATCCCATTTTTGCATTCGGCCGCGCGATCGTCGACGCCACCGCCGATCTGGTGTGCGCATTCAAGCCGCAGATTGCCTACTACGCAGCGGCGCGCGCCGAAGACCAGCTCGAAATGACCATCGCCCATATCCGCCGGCACCACCCCGCGATACCGGTGATCCTGGACGCCAAGCGCGGCGACGTCGGCAGTACCGCCGAGATGTACGCCAGGGAGGCGTTCCTGCGCTATGCGGCCGATGCCGTCACCGTGAACCCGTATCTGGGGCTGGATTCGCTGCAGCCGTACCTGGACTATGCGGACAAGGGGGTGATCGTGCTTTGCCGCACCTCCAACCCCGGCGCGCGCGATGTGCAGGATGTGACCAGCGGCGGCCGGAAGCTGTACCAGCTCATCGCCGACAAGGCCGCGCACGAATGGAACGCGAACGCCAATGTGCTGCTGGTGGTGGGAGCGACCTATCCGCAGGAACTGGGCGAGATCCGCGCCATCGTCGGCGACATGCCTATCCTGGTGCCCGGCGTAGGCACGCAGGGCGGCGACGTGGCCGCGGTGCTCGCGAACGGGGCGACCTCGGACGGAACCGGGCTCGTCATCAGCAGTTCGCGCGCGATACTCTACGCCGGCAGCGGCAGCGATTACGCCCAGGCCGCCAGGGCCGCCGCGCTGAAGCTGCGCGACGAGATCAACCTCTGCCGAAAATTCAAGGGCGCCTGACGCAATTGCCCTTAGGCGGCTGATTTAGGGAGCACGAGCGGATGTTTCCCCTCGTTTTGTTAGGACTCTAAATGACGAAACACGCGGACCTGACCGAGACCGAAGTCGCGAGCGAAACCGTATTCGAGGGCAAGCTGCTGCGCGTCAAATGCGATGCGGTCCGCCTGCACGACGGCAAGGCCGCGACGCGCGAGTATATAGAACACAACGGCGCGGTCATGATCATCCCGGTGCTGGATTCGGGCGAACTGCTGATGGAGCGCCAGTTCCGCTACGTCCTGCACCGGCACTGCCTGGAGTTTCCCGCGGGCAAGATCGACCCGGGCGAGGAACCGCTGGCCACCGGCCGGCGCGAACTGCTCGAGGAAACCGGCTATGTGGCGCGCGAATGGACCTACCTCGCCACCATCCATCCAACCGTGGCCTATTCCACCGAGCGCATTCTGGTCTATCTCGCGCGCGGCCTCGAGCACCGCGGCAGCAAGCTCGATGACGGCGAGCACCTGGAAGTGCTCACGCTGCCGCTCGAGGCGCTGCTCGACCTGGTGCGTGCGGGCGAAATCACCGACGTGAAGACCGTGATCGGCGTATTCTGGCTGGAGAAGCTGCGCCGCGGCGAGTGGGTGTCCGGGCCGGCTTTTCCCGGGTAAGAGGCGGGCATGAACTGCATCATGACGGCCTGGCACGGGCACGAAGCCGAGCTGCGCGGCTGGCTGCGCCGGCGCATGGGCAACGGCGCCGATGCCGAGGACCTGCTGCAGGAAGTGTTTATCAAGGCCATGCGCCAGGGCGAGCGTTTTTGCGCCATCGTCGATGCGCGCGCCTGGTTGTTCGAGGTCGCGCGCAACGCCCTGGCCGACCGCCTGCGCCTCGCGCGCGATACGGTGGAGCTGCCCGAAGACCTCAGCGCCGAAACCGAGGAGGCGGCCGCGGTGGACAGCCTCGCGGCCTGCCTGCCGCGCGTGCTCACCGAACTGAATCCGGAGGACCGGGAGGCCATCACCCTGTGTGACCTGGAAGGGCTGCCGCAGGAAGAGTACGCGCGGCGCAAGGGCCTGAGCCTGCCGGGGGCGAAATCGCGCGTGCAGCGCGCGCGCAAGCGGCTGCGCGCGCGGCTCACCGAGGTGTGCCAGGTGAGCGTGGACGCGGCCGGGCAGGTGAGCGATTTCGTGCCGCGGCCGCCGCTCGGTAGACCCTAGACCTCGGCCGACAGCGTGGCGATGATCGGGCATGAGCGCGGGCGCTTGCCCTCCGCGCATTGCGCGATCAGCCCCCTGAGCGAGCGGCGCATGCGGGCGAGGTCCGCGATGCGCGTCTCGATCAGTCCCAGCTTGCGTTCGGCCAGCAAACGCGCCTCGCGGCAGTTTTGACCGTCTTCCAGCAGCAACAGCTCCTTGATCTCCACCAGCGTGAAGCCGAGCAGTTGCGCGCGTTTGATGAAGCGCACGCGCGCCGCGGCTGCAGCCGCGTAGCGCCGGTGCCCGCCCAGCGGCTTGGACGGCTCGTCCACCAGGCCCCGCCGCTGGTAGTAGCGGATGGTTTCGACGTTTACGCCGGCCGCCACGGCCAGGCTGCCGATGCTCAGTTCCTCGTCCACTTTCACTCCCCCTTGATTCCGTACCATGGTACGGAGTCTATGCTACACGTACTGCAGGCAATTTGGAGGATGCGCCGTGGCTGTATTGAACGCTAAGGGCTCGTTGATCGCCGGGATTCTCGCCGGCATCGGCGCGTCTGTGTGCTGCGTCGGGCCGCTGCTGCTGCTTGCCCTGGGCATCGGCGGTGCATGGATCGGCAACCTCGCCGCGCTGGAGCCGTACCGGCCGATATTCGTCGGCCTGACCCTCGTCTTCCTCGGTCTCGCCTACCGCCGGCTCTATCTGCTGCCGCAGACGTGCGCACCCGGCACGCCCTGCGCGGACTCGCGCACGAACTCGCGCCAGCGCCTGATCTTTTGGTTGGTCGCCGTTTCGTTGCTCGCTCTGCTCGCCGTACCCTGGTTCGCTCCTCTGTTCTATTGAAAGCTTATTCCCATGCGCAACCTGCTCGCCGCCATATTGCTCGCCATGCCGCTCGCCGCCCTTGCGGCGAAAGCGCAAACCGTCGTTCTCGACGTTCAGAACATGACCTGCGAAGTCTGTCCGATCACGGTCAGGAAGGCGCTGGACAGGGTGCCGGGCGTGGCCGCCGTGAAGGTCGATTTCGACAAGAAGACCGCTACGGTGAAATTCGACCCGGACCGGGCCCAT
>JAKAIH010000153.1 GCA_021825225.1 Pseudomonadota bacterium | reverse complement strand
CGACGTGTCGGCGCAGATATTGGGGAACCTCTGGCCCCAGATTCCGCCGGAAGAAAATCCGATCACCGCAATCACCAACGGCGTGCACGTGCCGACTTTCCTCTCGCCGGAATGGGCCGATGCGTTTGACCACTTCCTCGGTTACGGCTGGAGCAGGCGGCTGGGCGACCAGAGCTGCTGGGACCAGATCGACGAGGTGCCGGATCATGTTTTCTGGAGCACCCGCCAGCACCTGAAGTCGCAGTTGCTGCATCTGGTGCGTTACCGCCTGCGCGAGCAGAACGCGCGCAACCAGGGCAGCGAAGCGCACCTGGACCGGCTGCTCAGCCTGTGCAATCCGGACAACCCGACGGTGCTGATCATCGGCTTCGGCCGCCGCTTTGCCACCTACAAGCGGGCAACGCTGCTGTTCGAAAACCTCGACTGGCTGCGCCAGCTGCTCGGCGACGCGCTGCGTCCGGTGCTGTTTCTGTTCGCCGGCAAGGCGCATCCGGCCGACGTCCCCGGGCAGGATTTGATCCGGCGGGTGATGCAGGTGGCGCAAATGCCGGAATTCGAGGGCAAGATCCTGCTGATCGAAGGCTATGACTTGCGCCTCAGCCGGCGCATGGTCTCCGGCGTCGACGTCTGGCTCAACAACCCGGTCTATCCGCTCGAGGCCTCGGGCACCTCGGGCATGAAGGCGGCGATCAACGGCGTGGTCAACCTGTCGGTGCTCGACGGCTGGTGGGGCGAAGGCTACGACGGCAGCAACGGCTGGGCCATCAAGCCCTCGGCTGCCGGCGTGGACGACGCGAACCGCAATCGCGAGGAAGCGCGCACGCTCTACGAAATCCTGCAGGATCACGTCATTCCGCTGTACTACAAGCGCGAGAGCTGCGGCTACTCGCCCGAATGGGTCAAGCTGGCGAAGCGCTCCATTTCCAGTCTCATGCCGCGTTTCAATTCCGCGCGCATGCTGGGCGAGTACGTCGCCAAGTGTTATCAGCCGGCGGCGCAGCAGGGCCGGCTGTACGCCGAGAACCAGTTCGAAGTCGCGCGCGCGATTGCGGCGTGGAAGGCGCGCGTGCGCCAGGCCTGGCCAGGGGTGACGATGCGGCGGCTGGATACGCCGAAGAAGCGCATCGAGTTCGGCCAGACCTTGCGCATCGAAGTGGTGGTGGGACTGAACCACCTGAATCCCGACGACGTGGCGGTGGAATTGCTGCTCACCCGCGCCGGGACGCAGGGCAAGGACGAAACCAGGAGCTACCGCCTTGCCGCGCAAGGCGCCGGCCCCGGCGGTGAACATCATTTTGCGCTGGAACTCGCGCCGGAGTTGTGCGGCAGGTTGGACATGCGCATCCGTGCCTATCCCTGGCATGCGTCGCTGACCCATCCGGTCGAACTGGGGCTGATGATCTGGGCTTGAGGGCCGGAGCGCGGATTGGGCGCGAACCGGAGTGGTTCAACGCAGGGTGGAGCGATGCGCGAATTCGGTTCGCGGTTGAACGACGCCTTATCGATTGTTTGCCAGCCGCGCGTAAATCTCGGCGTAGCGGCGCGCGCTTGCGTCCCAACTGAAATCCCTGGCCATGCCGTTCTTCTGCAGCGCGCGCCAGGTCGCGCCGTCGCGCCAGGCGCCGGCTGCGCGCCCGAGCGCGGCGAGCAGCGCGGCGGCGCTCGCCTCGTGGAAAACGAAGCCGCTGGCGCTGCCGGCGGCGAGGTTCGCCTGCGTGCAGTCGACCACGGTGTCGGCGAGCCCGCCGGTGGCGCGCACGACGGGCGGGGTGCCGTAGCGCTGGCTGTACATCTGGTTCATGCCGCAGGGCTCGAAGCGCGAGGGCATGAGAAAGGCGTCGGCGCCGGCCTCGATCAGGTGCGCCAGCGTTTCGTCAAAGCCGATGGTCGCACTCACCTGGCGCGGATGGCCCTGCGCCAGTGCGCGAAAGCCGCGCTCGAATTCGGGTTCGCCACCGCCGAGCAGCGCCAGCTGCGCCGGCAGCGCCAGCAGCTGCGGCGCGATCTCGAGCAGCCAATCGAGCCCTTTTTGCTCGGTGAGCCGGCTGACCACGGCGAACAGCGGCACATCGGGTGCGTCCGCCAGACCGAGCCGCTCGCGCAGCGCGCGCTTGTTGCCGGCTTTGGCGGCGAGCGTGTCGGCACTGTAGCGGCAGGCGATCAGGGGATCGTTGGCCGGATCCCACATCACGGTATCGATGCCGTTGAGGATGCCGTAGAGGCGGTCTTTGCGCGCCGCCAGCAGTCCCTGCAGACCGAAGCCGAGCTCCTCGCCCTGAATCTCCTGCGCGTAGCCCGGGCTGACCGTGGTGATCGCGTCGGCGTACTGCAGGCCCGCCTTGAGAAACGAAAGTTTGCCGTAATACTCGACACCGTCCGGCCGGAAACTTTCGGCGGGCAGGCCCAGCGCTGCAAGCAGTTCCGGCTCGAATATCCCCTGAAATGCAAGATTGTGTATGGTCACGAGCGCCGCGGCCGGCGTGTGCGCGCCATAGCGCAGGTAGGCGGGGGCGAGGGCGGTCTGCCACTCGTTGCAGTGAAGCACCTGCGGCCGCCAGTCGAGCGGGCTGCCGCCGCCGGCGAGCAGCGCTGCGGCGCGCGACAACAGGCCGAAGCGCAGCGCGTTGTCGCTCCAGTCGCTGCCTGTTTCGTCCTGGTAAGGGCCGCCGGGACGATCGTAAAACTCGGGGCAATCGAGCGCGTACAGCGGCACACCGGAATCGGTCCGGCACTGCAGCAGGCGCGCTGCGGGAAGATTTGCGCTGGACGCAAGGCGCGCAATTTCGCGGCATTGCGGCAGCTGCGCGAGCACCTGGCGATAGGCCGGCAGCAGCATGCGCACATCGATGCCAAGGCGTGCGAGTGCGACCGGCAAGGCCGCACTGACATCGGCGAGGCCGCCGGTTTTCACCAACGGGGCGCACTCCGAGGTGGCGAACAGGAGGCGCAATCGGCTGGGGTTCGCGGCGCTGGCGGAGGTGGCGGAGGGCATGGCTTGGGATCGCCGCGCGCTGCAACGGCACGGCTGATTCGCGCAATGTTAGCAGGGCTTCGGATTTCAGGCCAAGACTTCGCAGCACGGGGGCGCGCGTGATCCTCGCCGGCGACATCGGCGGAACCAAGGCGCTGCTATTGTTGGCGAGCCTGCGCCGGGGGCGGCCGGTGCCGATTCTGGAGCGACGCTATGCCGCCGCCGCCTTTGCAGATTTCTCCACCATGCTCGCGCACTTTCTCGAAGAGTGCCGCGGGCATTGCGGCCTCCAGCAGCGCCTTTCCAGCGCCTGTTTCGGCGCCGCCGGGCCGGTGTCGGACAATTGCATCCAGATGACCAATCTGCCCTGGCGCCTCGACGCCGGGGCAATCGCGGCGCAGTTAGGCATCGCGCGCGTGCAGCTGGTCAACGATTTCGCGGCCGCTGCCGCGGGCATCGAAGCGCTGGCGCCGGAGGACTGCGCCACGCTGCAGCGCGGCGAGCCCCGGCCTCAGGCGCCGCGCGTGGTGATCGGCGCCGGCACCGGACTGGGGGTGGCCTATGCGCTGCCGCAGGGCAGGCGCTATCGGATCATTGCCGGAGAAGGGGGCCATACGGGCTTCGCCCCCGCGGATGAGGAGCAGATGCGCTTATGGCAGGCGCTGCACGCGCGCTTCGGCCGCGTCAGCGTGGAGCATGTCGTCTCCGGGCCGGGCCTGCTTCGAATCCATGAGTTCCTCTGCGCCGCTGAGCCGCAGGCGCCGGCCTTGCGCGAGAGCCTGCGCCGCGAAGGCGCGGCCGCGATCAGCCGCCTTGCGCTGGAACACAACGATGCGTGCGCCTGCCGCGCGCTGGATCTGTTCATTGCCTGCTACGGTGCGGTGGCGGGCGATCATGCGCTCGCGCTGGCGGCACGCGGCGGCGTCTACGTCGCCGGCGGCATCGCGCGAAAAATTGCGGGCCGCATGGCGGCCGGCGGTTTCATCGCGGCATTCAACGCCAAAGGTTCGCATGCGCGTCTGAATCTGGAGATTCCGGTTTACCTGATCACCACCGAACGCCTGGGATTGCTGGGCGCGGCGCTGATCGCGGCAGGACGCTGAGAAAAAGGGCGATGCGCCTGCGGCCTGACACCCCTGATTTGACAATTGTCAACTCTGGCGCACTCGCGGTGGTTATTCTGTGCTCGTGGATTCAAGTCCATGAAAGGAGGCGGATCATGCCAGTTGCACAAACACGTACACGTACGCAGAAAAGCAAGCTGACGTCCAAGCCTGGCGGCCGCGTCGCTGTTTCCTCCAAAAGCCCAGCCAGGAGTGCGCCTGAAATTTGCAAGGCTGCCGCCCCGGGCATCAGCGCGGAAGAACGCGAAAGGCTGATTGCGCGGGCCGCGTATTTCCGCGCCGAAAAACGCGGTTTCGCCCCGGGCTGCGAGTTGCAGGACTGGATCGAGGCCGAGGCGGAAGTGCTGCGCCTGATCGGCGGCGCCTAGCGGCGGACGGGGCAGGGCGCCGATCCTCGCGCCGCTTGACGGTTTAGTATCACACGCAGGAACCCGAGGTCGATGAACATGGCCGAAGTTGGTGTCAGGGGGCATATGAATGGCTTCGATCAGGGCGGGCAGGAGCCCGAGCCCGGCGGGCGCGGGCAGACGCAGCGGATCGAACTCAGGGATCTGGCCCAGGGCACCCTCGCCATTATCCTTGCCGGAGGCCGCGGCTCGCGCCTGGCCGAACTGACCGACTGGCGCGCCAAGCCTGCGGTGCCGTTCGGCGGCAAGTTCCGCATCATCGATTTTGCCCTGTCCAACTGCGTCAACTCCGGCATCCGGCGCATCGGCATCTGCACCCAATACAAGGCGCAAAGCCTGATCCGGCATGTGCAGCGCGGCTGGAGCTTTCTCGACGGCCGCTTCGAAGAGTTCGTCGAACTGCTGCCGGCGCAGCAGCGCGTTACCGCCGAGTGGTACCGCGGCACCGCCGACGCGGTGTACCAGAACATCGACATTCTGCGCCGGCACAGGAGGAAGTACGTGCTGATCCTCGCCGGGGATCATGTCTACAAGATGGACTACACGCGCATGCTCGCCGACCATGTCGCGAGCCGGGCAAACATGACCGTTGCCTGCGTCGAGGTGCCGCTCGCCGACGCGAGCCAGTTCGGCGTGATGACCGTGGATGCGGGCTCACGCGTTATCGCCTTCAACGAAAAGCCGCAGCAGCCAGCGGCCATGCCGGACCGCCCGGACAGTGCGCTCGTCAGCATGGGCATCTACGTGTTCGACGAGGCGTTCCTGTACGAGCAGCTGATCCGCGATGCAGCAGACTGCGATTCCAGCCATGACTTCGGCAAGGACATCATCCCGTGGCTGGTTCGCTCCGGGGCTCACGTGCATGCGCACTCCTTCCGCGACAGTTGCGTCAACATGAGCAAGGGCGCGCCATACTGGCGCGACGTGGGCACGCTCGACGCGTATTGGGAAGCGAACATGGAGCTGACGCGGGTGGTGCCGGATCTCAACCTGTACGACGTCGACTGGCCGATCTGGAGCTATCAGGCGCAGATGCCGCCGGCAAAATTCGTATTCGACGACGACGGCCGGCGCGGCATGGCGATCGATTCGCTGGTGTCGGGCGGCTGCATCATCAGCGGCTCGACGGTGCGGCGCTCGGTGCTGTTCAGCAACGTGCGCGTGCACGACTACTGCGATATCCAGGATTGCGTGATCCTGCCGAACGTCGAAATCGGCAATCATGTGACTCTGCGCCGGGCGATCGTGGACAAGCACTGCAAGCTGCCGGAGGGGCTGACCGCTGGTGTGGATGCGCAGGCGGACCGCGAACGCTTCCATGTCACCGAGCGCGGCGTGACCGTGATCGTTCCGGACAGCCTGGGCCAGCGTGTACACCACCTGCGTTAAGATGCGCAGACGATGAAGCCGACTCCCTCCCTCGATCTGGTACTGGTTTGGCATCTGCACCAGCCGGATTATCGCGACCATGCGAGCGGCGAGTTTGCGCTGCCCTGGGTGTATCTGCACGCGATCAAGGATTACACCGACATGGCCTGGCACCTGGAGCGCCACCCCGGGATGCGCGCGGTGATCAACTGGGTGCCGGTGCTGCTCGATCAGGTCGAGGATTATGCCGGCCAGTTCGAAAGCGGCAAGCTGCGCGACCCGCTGCTGCGCCTGCTCGCACGCGACACGGCGCAGCCTTTTAGCGCGGAGGAGCGCGCGCTGCTCGTGCTGCGCTGTCTGCATGCCAGCAATCTGGGGATGATCCGGCACTATCCGCCCTACAAGCGCCTGTACGATCTGTTGCAGCTGTTCGAAGCCCGCGGGCAGGCAGCGCTTGCCTACCTGTCGGACCAGTTTTTCTATGATGCGCTGACCTGGTTCCATCTCGCCTGGACCGGCGAGACGGTGCGGCGCGAGTGCGAGCTGGTGTCGCGGCTGATGGCGATCGGCGAGCACTTCACGCAGCAGCACCGCAGCGCCCTGTTGCAGCTCATCGGCGAACTGGTGCGCGGCCTGGTCGGCCGCTATGCGCGCCTGGCGAACGCCGGGCAGATCGAACTTTCCACCACGCCGCATTGCCATCCGCTGGCGCCGCTGCTGCTCGACTTCGAGTCGGCGCACGAGGCCGAGCCGACCGCGTTGCTGCCCGAGGCGTCCGAATATCCCGGCGGCCGCGCCCGGGTGACGGCGCAGCTGCGCTCGGCGATCGACAGCCATGCGCGCCGTTTCGGCGCGGCCCCCCGCGGGCTGTGGCCGGCCGAGGGGGCGGTGTCCGA
>JAKAIH010000152.1 GCA_021825225.1 Pseudomonadota bacterium | reverse complement strand
CTGACTGCGCCCTCTTCGACTTCCATTTTCGATTACGGCCCGCAACAGCGTGCGCATGCATGGAAACGTCATCGGTGAAGGCGCCATACTGTGCGCCTACACCACGATTACCTCCAATGCAAAAATCGGGAAGTATTTCCATGCGAACATTTACTCCTATGTTGCGCATGATTGCGTCATCGGGGATTTCGTCACCTTCGCGCCGGACGTGCACTGCAACGGCGGGGTGATGGTCGAAGACTATGCCTACATCGGGACCGGCGCCATCCTCAAGCAGGGGACGCGCGAGAAACCGATCGTCATCGGGCGCGGCGCCGTGGTCGGCATGGGCGCGGTGGTCACGAAGAGCGTGGCGCCCTTTACGACTGTCATAGGCAATCCCGCGGCGCCGCTACGGAAGTGAGAGCGGCGGCCGGCGCAGCGCAAGCGCCGACATCCAGGCGAAATACAGCACGGAAAACGCCACGGCCGCGAGCACGATGCCTGCGGTGCCCAGCCACCAGGCGCCGGCGAAGTTGAGTGCCACGCCCAGCAGTGCGGTGACGATCTTGGCTGTCATCATGGTGTGCGTGCGCATCTGGCTCATCAGGTTGAGCGCAATGGTCTGGCCGGCTGCGAATATGCCTCCCGCAAGCAGCATCCAGGGCAACAGGTGGGATACGCCGGCGTATTCGCGCGCTGCCAGAACCGCGAATATATGCCGGTGAAACATCAGCGACAGCAGGAAGGCCGCGGCCGTGGTGCCCAGGGCAAGTCCGGTCAGGCGCCAGCTCAAGCGGTTGACGTTCGCGTTGCGCCGCTCATCGCTCGCATCGCCCGCGCGCTGGTAGAAGATCGGCGCCAGGAACTGCGTCGCCATGGTGGAGGCCATCGCCATCGGGTAGTACCCCAGCTGGAAAAGCGCGGCAAAGGTTCCCACCTCGCGCGTCGTCGCGAACAGTTCCAGCGCCCAGCGATCCGAGGCGAGCTGCACCCAGGTAAAGGCGCCGAAGACCGAGATCGGCCAGGAATATTTCCAGATCTGCCGCTGCCAGTTTCCAGGGTCTGCCGCGGCGCCGCCCGCATGCGCGATCTTGCGAAAAAAAGCAGTTTGGGAGCACAGCACCAGCACGACCGCGAGCGCAAAACCGGTCATGGCCACGGTGCTGCTTGCGCCCAGCCACAGCAGCAAGCCGGCGGCGACCAGAAACCGCGCCCAGGATTCGATTCCCTGGTGCAGCGCCACGATGGCGCGCTGGCGGGCGGCATTCTGGATGCCGTTGAGTATCGCGTTGTAGCCGCTGAGCGTGGCGAAGGCCAACGCGGCGGCGGCGATGGCCATCCACTGCACACGCCCGGCGAGCAGCAGTGCGGCCAGCGCAATCAGTGCGATGAGCGCGATGACCGCGGTCGCCACAGCCACCAGGCGGCCTACTGCGAGCAGGTAGCCGCGGGGATCGCCTTGCTCCTGTGCCGGCGCGTAAAAGCGGGTGACCCCGTTGGAGAGCGGCCCGAGCACCGTTTGATTGACCAGGGCAGCCACGGTCAGGCCCAGTGCCAGCTCGCCATAGGCCGAGGGGGCCAGCAGTTCCGTCAGCAATCTGACGCCGGCGAGCGAGCCGAGTACCGCCGCCGCCTGGCCCAGGACTATCCATAATCCCTCCTTGGAAAGTCGGCGGAGACGCTCCCGGCCAGCTGCGCGGAGTGCCGCCATGCCTCAGTTGCCGCGCTGCAGCGCCATCAGCTTGGCGTACTTGTGAAAGCTGTTGCAGCAACCGATGACGATATGCACCAGGCCGGGTGTGCCGTCGAGAAAGCCCAGGCGCAGAACGTAGAATTTGACGAAGCGCAGCAAGGGCGACAGCAGCAATTGCGGGAGGCCGGCGCGCTTGCCCGCCTTGAACAGGGCTTCGGCCTGCATGCTGGTATAACGGTTCTGCTTGTCCAGATAGCCGGCCAGGGTCTCGGCCGTATCGTGCAGCAGGTCGCCACCGAGGTGCGCCACCGGCGCGTCGGTGAGCACTCTTTCGTGCACCGCATCGTCGCTCCAGCGCGCATGGCGCCGGTCGAACAGGCGCAGGCTCCAGTCGGGATAGCCTTCGCCATGCCTGAGCCAGCGCCCCATGAACCGGTTGCAGCGCGGCATCGCATAGGCCTGCGCCTGCGGTGCGGCCAGCACCGCCAGGATGCTCGCGCGCAAAGGCGTGCTCACGCGTTCGTCGGCGTCCAGGCACAGCACCCAGTCGTGGCGCGCCGCTTCCACGGCGAACTGCTTCTGCGCGCCGAAGCCCAGCCATTCCTGCTGCAGCACGCGCGCGCCGCGCTGCGCCGCGAGTGCGGCGGTGCCGTCGCTGGAGCCGGAGTCGACCACCAGGATGTCGTCGGCAAAGGCCGCGCTCTGCAGACATTCCGCAAGCTGGGTCGCGGCGTTCTTGGTGATGATGACTACGGACAGCGCATGGCGCGACAAGGCGCTGGATTCCTTCCGGGACAATTCTGAAGAAGCGGCGTGCATGCGCCCAATGTTACATTGAGATGCGATATTCGCGCCGCCACAATTCGAACAGCACCAGCGCAAACAGGCGTTCGCTGTTCAGTCTGCCCTTGGCCTGCCCGGCCAGCAGCGTGCTCACCGCCCTGTGGCTGAAGAAAGTGCTGTCCGAGCCCAGCAGGGTGTCGCGAAAAAATGCTCTCCATGGCCCGGACTGCAACCACTGCGCCAGCGGAATCGAGAATCCCTGTTTGCGCTGCTGATCGAATTCGGGCGGCAGGACGCGCCGGGCCAGCTTTTTCAGCAAAATCTTGCGGCTGTGCGCCGTCGCCTTCAGCCGCGACGGCACCTTGCGGTAGGCGAACTCGATCAGGCGGTAATCCAGCAGGGGCGCGCGCACTTCCAGCGAATTGAGCATGCTGGCGCGGTCCACCTTCACCAGTATGTCCTCGGCGAGGTAGTTCGCGAAATCCATGCGCGTGGCCCGTTGCAGCAGATCTGCCGACCTGGGGATGCGCGCTTCGCGGATGCGTTCCGCAGCCAGATCCCAGGCGCCTTGCGGCGCCATCAGCTGCCGCCGCATGCTGCGGTCGAACAGGGAGAATATCAGCGGCACACCGGTGGCGAAGTCGGTTCCCAGCGCCTGTACCCAGTTGCGGCCTTTGACGCCGTCCGGCAACAAGCCCAGCGCCGCGTCGGCGGCGGCGAGTCGCAGGCGCGTCGGAACGGCGCCGAATTTTTGCTGCAGCCACAGCAGCCGGTTGTAATGGGGATAACCGGCAAACAGCTCGTCGCCGCCGTCGCCGCCCAGCGCGACGGTGCAATGCTCGCGCACCAGCCGGCTGACCAGGTAAGTGGGGATCATGGACGAATCCACCATGGGCTCGTCGAAACCCCGGGCCAGGAGCGGCAGCAGATCGACGCTGGACTCGGCAGCGGCAAGCTCCACATGTTCGGTGCCGAAATGCCGCGCGATCAGGCGCGCATGTTCGGTTTCGTCGTACTGGCCGTGGCCGGGAAAGCGGATGGTGAAGGTCTTGACCCTGGGCGCGGCGCGCACCGCCATGGCCGTGATCAGGCTGGAGTCCACGCCGCCGCTGAGCAGGACGCCCACGGGCACGTCGGCCACGAGCTGCCGGCGCACCGCGTCCTCGAGCAAGCGCTCCAATTCGTCGAGCAGCCCGGCCTCGTCTGCCGCAGCGGCGGCTGGATCCGGCTCAGGCAATTGCCAATAGCGCCAAAGCTGCGACTGGCCGCTGCGCAGATCGAACAGCAGCGCATGCGCGGGGGGCAGCTTGTTCACTCCCTGCAGCATGCAGCGCTCCCCCGGCACATAGCCCATGGCGAGGTAGCAGTCCAGCGCCTGCGCATCGAGGCGGCGCGCCATGCCGGGGTCGGCCATCAAGCCCTTGAGCTCGGAGGCGAAGCGCAGCGCGCCCTGGGCCGGCGCATAGAACAAGGGCTTTTCCCCGGCCCGGTCGCGCGCCAGGAACAATTGCCGCCGCCGGCCATCGTAGAGCGCGAAGGCGAACGCGCCGTTCAGGCGCGCGAGGCAGTCCGTGCCCCACGCGCGATAGGCTGCCAGTATCACTTCGGTATCGCTTTGGCTGCGAAAGGCGTGTCCTTTCGCAGCCAGCTCCTTGCGCAGATCGGTGTAATTGTAGATTTCGCCGTTGAACACGATGCACAGCTCGCCGCCCGGCTCCTGCATCGGCTGGTGCGCGCCGGGGGAGAGATCGATGATGGCGAGCCGCCTGTGGCCGAGACCGACGCAGGCATCCGCCGACCACCATTCGCCGGCATCGTCCGGGCCGCGGTGGCGCAAGGCGTCGCGCCCCTGCGCCAACCAGCCGCGATCGGTCAGGGGCGATGACGAAGCGATGCCTATAATGCCGCACATATAATGTGTCCATCCCAAATCGATTCGGAACACGCCCAGCATGGCCCGCATTACAGGCGCAAATCTGCCGCTATGGAACACGGCATATAATCCCTCGCGCCTATTCTAACAAGGCCGGTCGCCGTTTCTCCCGCATGCCCAATATTCTGCTCATCAAGACGTCCTCGCTCGGCGACGTGGTGCACAACCTGCCGGTGGTGAGCGACATCCGCGCGCGTTTCCCGGACGCGCGCATCGACTGGGTGGTGGAGGAAGCCTATCGCGACATCGTCGGCATGCACCCCGGGGTGCGGCGGGCGATTCCGGTGGCGCTGCGGCGCTGGCGCGGCAATGTGCTCAAGCCGGCGCACTGGCGCGAGTTCGGCCAGTTCCGTCATGCGCTCGCGGGCATGCGCTACGACTGCATCATCGATACTCAGGGCCTGATCAAAAGCGCGCTGCTGGCGCGGGCCGCCTCGGGCACGCGCCACGGCTATGCCGGCACCAGTGCGCGCGAGCCGCTGGCGGCGAAGCTCTACGACGTCGTGCATCTGGTGCCGCGTGAGCTGCACGCGGTGGTGCGCAACCGGCGCCTCGCCGCGCTGGCCCTCGGCTATGAACTGCCGGCTGCACTCGACTACGGCATCGCCGCAGCTGCGGCTGCCGGATCGATCGCAGGCAGGCCTTACTGCGTGCTGCTGCACGCGACCAGCCGCGCCGACAAGTTGTGGCCGGAAGCGGCGTGGCAGCAGCTCGGGGGCGAGCTCGCACGCCAGGGCTATGGTCTGGTCCTGCCCTGGGGCGACGCGCCGGAGCGCGCCCGCAGCGAGCGCATCGCGCGCGCGCTGCCGGGCGCGATCGTGCCGCCTGCGCTGGGTATCCCCGGCATGGCCAGTGTGCTCGCCGGCGCGCAGGCGGTGATCGGCGTCGATACCGGCTTGAGCCACCTGGCGGCGGCCCTGGGCCGGCCGGTGGTTGCGCTTTACTGCGGCACGCATCCGGGACTGACCGGCGTGTATGCGGGCGAGGCTGCGCCGGTACGCAATCTGGGCGGAGCGAAAATGGTGCCCGAGGTGGCCGAGGTGCTCGCGGCCTTGCGTCAGGTGGCCGGCGGGAGCGCCGCATGATGTGGAAGTTAGGCTATCGGCTGCTGCTGTGGCTGCTGTTTCCGTGGACGCTCGCCCATCTTTGGTGGCGCGGCCGGCGCCAGAGCGCTTATCGCGAGCACATCGCCGAGCGCTTCGGCTGGTACCGGGCCAGGCCAGCGCGGCCGGTGATCTGGCTGCATGCGGTGTCGGTGGGCGAAACCCGCGCGGCCGAACCGCTCGCGCGCGCGCTGCTTGCACGTTATCCAGGGCACGAGCTGCTGTTCACGCACATGACGCCCACCGGGCGCGAGACGGCGCAGCAGCTGTTCGGCGACGCGGCAACCATCGTCTATCTGCCTTATGATTATCCGGGCGCGGTGGCGCGCTTTCTCGCGCGTTTCAGGCCGCGCCTGGGCGTTCTCATGGAAACCGAAATCTGGTTCAACCTGGTCGAAGCCTGCGCGCGGCAGGGGGTGCCGCTGCTGCTGGCCAATGCGCGCCTGTCGGAAAAATCTGCGCGCGGCTACGCGCTGGCGGCGCCGCTGACGCGTGCCGCGCTGGGCCGCCTGGCCGCGATCAGCGCGCAGACGCGCGAGGACGCGGCGCGCCTGCAGCAGCTGGGCGCACCCGCGGTCGAGGTTACGGGCAATCTCAAGTTCGATGTCGCGCTGGCGCCGCGACTGCTCGAATTGGGCGCCGAACTGAAGCGGCGCATAGGCCGCCGACCGGTATGGCTAGCGGCGAGCACGCGCGAGGGCGAGGAGGAAATGGTGCTCGATGCGCTCGCGTACATGCGCGTCGAGGGGCTGTTGCTGCTGCTGGTGCCGCGCCATCCGCAGCGCTTCGACGCGGTCGCGGCACTGCTCGAAAAGCGCAGGCTGGCTTACGCGCGCCGCAGCGACAATCGCGCCGTGCCTGCCGATTGCCAGGTATTGCTCGGCGACAGCATGGGCGAAATGGCGGCCTACTACGCCGCCTGCGACCTCGCCTTCATCGGTGGCAGCCTGCTGCCTTACGGCGGACAGAATCTGATCGAGGCCTGCGCCGTGGGTCGGCCGTTGCTGTTCGGACCGCATATGTACAATTTCGCCGAAGCGTCGAGGCTGGCGCTGGCGGCGGGTGCCGCGCTCGAGGTTACCGATGCGGCCACGCTGGCTGAGCGCGCCGGGCAACTCTTCGCAGACAGTGCGGCACTCGCGCGCATGTCGCAGGCGGCGCTGGCGTTCAGCCGCGCGCACCAGGGGGCGACGGCGCGCAATCTGGCGATCTGCGAGCGCCTGCTCGAAAAACGGGATTAGGAAACGATCAGCCGAGTATGAGGGGAGCGACCCCCCTCATGCTGTATGTGACGAGCGCTCA
>JAKAIH010000151.1 GCA_021825225.1 Pseudomonadota bacterium | reverse complement strand
CGACTCGTTTTCCGAGCTGATCCGTGACGGCGGCGTGGACGGCCTGATCAAGGCGCTCGAGGAAAAGAACCGGCAGGGCGAATCCGGTTCCGCGGCCGCCAAGAGCTGAGTGCGCCAGCAACGCCGCGAAAAGGCGGGCAAAAAAAAGACAGGCTAGCCTGTCTTTCTTCTTGCAGCTGAGCCAAAGATTACTTGGTGCCAGCGGCTTTCTCGTCGGCCTTGCCTTCGGCTTTGACGGCAGCAGTGTCGGCTTTGGCCGCGGCTTTGTCGGTCTTGGCCTTGGTCTTTACTTTGTCGGCCTTGGTTTCGGCCGCAGTGCTCGTTTTGGCGGCTTTGGCGTCGGCAGCGGCCTTGGCCTTGGCGGCTTTGGCTTCGGCTTTGGCGGCTTTCCTGTCGGCATAGGCCTTGGCTTTGGCGGCTTTGGCTTCCGCAGCGGCTTTGGTCTTGGCGGCTTTGGCTTCAGCCGCGGCAACCTTGGCGTCGGCCTTGGCATCCACTTTGGCCTCGGATTTGCCGGCCTTTACGTCGGCCTTCTCGGCTTTGGCTTCGGCTTTCACCGCAGCGGGCGTTGCAGGCGCGGCAGCTTGGGCGAATACGGAGGTGGCAAACAGGCCTGCAACCAGTGCAGCGATCAACTTGTTCATTGGGTCTCTTTCAGAAGGGAGGGAAAACCAGGACTTGCGAACTCAGACCTTTGCGGCCTGTGATGCGACTAACGCTGCAGGCTCCAATCGGTTGACTCCTGCAGTTGAATATCGCGCCTACCCCGATCAGCTCCAGTATCCCGGCGCCCACACATGGAATCGCATGCCCGACGCGTCGAATGCGTGCCAGCGCACAGAGCCTGCAGCGCAAAGGGCGGATAGTAGTCCGCGAATCGTCGAATACGGGCGTTGGCAAGCGGCGCATTCACGCGGCGCTGTGCATGTCCTTGACGATGGCGTAGCACGAGCAGCAGGCCGCTTCCAGGCTCTTGCGGTCGAGAACCGTGATGTTGCCGCGGCTGTAGCGGATCAGCCTGTTTTGCTGCAGCATGCGCGCCGCCTTGGTTACGCCGACGCGGCGCACGCCCAGCATTTGCGAAAGGAACTCCTGGGTGAGCCGAAATGAATCCGCTTGGATGCGATCCTGGGTCATTAGCAGCCAGCGTGCGAGGCGCGCTTCCACCACGTGAAAGCGGTTGCAGGCGGCCGTTTGGGTGATCTGCGTCATCAGGCTGTAGGTGTAGCGGTGCAGCGCACGCTGCAATGCGGTGCTTTGCCGGAGTTCCTTGATAAAAGGCGCCGCTTTCATGCGCATGGCGGTGCCGGTTCCCTGCACCAGCGCCCGCACCGGAGAAGTCGCGATCTCGAGCGCGAGCGGAATACCGACCATGCCTTCGCGCCCGACCAGGCCGACTTCCAGCGCCTGGTGCCGGTCCACCAGCGTCAGCAGGGAAACGATGGAGTCGTTGGGAAAGTAGACGTGCTTTATCGGATCGCCGGGCGCGTACAGCGCTTCGCCGTAAGTCAGCGCGACCTGTTCCATGTTGTCGAGCAGTCGCAGATACTCATTGCGCGGCAAAGCCGCGAGCAGGCTGTTCGCTGCAATTGATTGCCTGGAGACCGGCATCCGCTTCTGCGCTGATGGTGCATTCCCGCGGGCGGCTGCGGAGACATTCCGATGCGCAAGCGACGGGGGGAGAACTGGGGTGTCAAGGTCCATGTCCGATGCCGAAAATCAGCGCCAACTGCGAAGGCTAGGTTAGCGGCAAAGGTACGCTTTGAAAATTTGATTGTATGTGCGCCAACGCACAGAGAATGCCGGCCGCAGCGCAGAAAATTACTCCAGCCTCCGCATAAGCCTGCCTGACTCGGAGACTGCGACGGCAAGGCGCTTGCAGGCCGTTGGAAATTCGGCGCATTGCCGATGCGGCTGCGGCCTGGGTCCGGGATGTCTCAATCGGGTCTCATAAGGATAGCCCTCATGCTCTATACCATCGCCGTAGTTCTGATCATTTTATGGCTGCTCGGATTGGTGACTTCGTACACCATGGGCGGCTTCATCCACATTTTGCTGGTTATCGCCATCGTGGTCGTCCTGCTCAGGGTCATCAGCGGGCGCAGTCCGCTCTGAGCGGGCGGCATCGGTCTTGGCAGGCGCGCATCGCCCGACCCGGATAAGGATCATCCATGCCGCCGCCGCGTCTGCCCCTGTTCCCCCTCGCGCTGATTCTCGCGCTCGCAAGCCCGGCCTCGTCGGCGCAGGAGGACCCGGCATCGCGGCCGGAACCCGGCGTCTTTTCCAATGGTTTTGACCAGGTCGTCTACAAGGGACTGGTCGGCAATGTGCTCGACGCCCTGCCGATGGACCCTGCGGAGCGCCTGGGCCTGCAGCGCACCAATGCGGTAGTCAGCAGCACCCTGTTTGGCCGCTCGCTCACGCTATTGGCCGGACTGAGCAATCCGCTGCTGCTGTTGGGGGGATTTGCCTGGGGCGTGTGGTCCGCAGCCAACATCAATCCGGTGGAGGCGGGATTGAAACTCGCCGCCAATCCGGGCCGATCCGGCAGCGGTGTCGCGGCGCAGGAGCGCAAGGGCGCGCTTGCGTATCACTCGTCCGCTGTGGACGCGACGCCGGTGAACGCTGCGCCCGAGCCCGTCCTGGTAGTGTCGAATTCTGCTGCGAACGCAGCGCTGCCCGTCCCCTCACGTCCCCACGTAATCAAAATATGGCTGCCGCAGCGCCCGCCCGCGCGGCTGTAATGACCTGAGGCGGGACCGCCCTCACGTTCCAGTGCAGGGGGCAAATTTCTCTTCGCTGTGCGAAAATAGCGGCCCTGCAGTGGCTGCGCGCCGTTCGGCGCCGGCTGAGCCTGTAGCTGAATCAAGCCGCATTGCTTATCCCGCCCCGCTATGGCACATGGACGCCGTTCCTTCGCTTCAACCGTAGACGCCGCGCCGGGGGCATCCGGCGCGCGGCGCAACGAATGGCGCGCGGTCGGCATGCTGTTGCCCTACCTCGCGGAATACAAATGGCGGGTGCTGGTCGCGCTGACATTCCTCGCGACGGCCAAGTTCGCCAACGTCGGCGTGCCGCTGCTGCTCAAGCGCATCGTGGATGCGCTCTCGCCCGAGCAGCAGGTGCTCGCGCTGCCGCTGGCACTGCTCCTCGCCTATGGCCTGCTGCGCCTGTCCACGGTGCTGTTCGCCGAATTGCGCGACGTGGTGTTCGTGCGCGTCACGCAGCGCGCCATCCGCCGCGTCGCGCTCACCGTGTTCCGTCATTTGCACAGTCTGAGCCTGCGCTTTCATCTCGATCGCCAGACCGGCGGCGTGACGCGCGACATCGAGCGCGGCACGCGCGGCATTTCCACGCTGCTCTCGTTCATGCTGTTTTCCGTGATCCCGGTGATCCTCGAATTCAGCCTGGTGGCGGTGGTGCTGCTGACCAAGTTCGACTGGCGCTTCGCCGCCGTCACCTTCGCCGCGGTCGCAATCTACATTTTCTTCACCGTCAGCGTCACCGAGTGGCGCATGGACATCCGGCGCCAGGCGAACGAACTCGACTCGAAGGCCAACACGCGCGCCATCGACAGCCTGCTCAATTACGAGACGGTGAAGTATTTCAACAACGAGGAATACGAGGCGCGGCGCTACGACGACAACCTGCGCAAGTACGAAACGGCGGCGGTGAGAAACGAAATGTCGCTCGGCCTGCTCAACGTCGGCCAGAGCTTCGTCATCGCGATCGCCGTGACGCTGCTGATGATCCTCGCGGCCGAGGGCGTGGTGGCGAAGACGCTGACCCTGGGCGACCTGGTGCTGATCAACGGCCTGCTGATCCAGCTCTATATTCCGCTCAATTTTCTCGGCATGGTCTACCGCGAGATCAAGCAGGCGCTGATCGATACCGACCGGATGTTCCGCCTGCTGGAGCAGAACCGCGAAATCCAGGACAGCCCCGATGCCGTCGCGCTCGCCGCGGGCAGCGCGTCGATCCGCTTCGAGCACGTGGATTTTTCCTACGACCCGAAGCGCCAGATCCTGTTCGACCTGTTCTTCGACGTGCCCGCGGGCAGCAAGGTCGCGGTGGTTGGGCACTCGGGCGCCGGCAAGTCCACGCTGGCGCGCCTGCTGTACCGCTTCTACGACGTCAGCGGCGGCGCGATCCTCGTCAACGGCAGCGATATCCGCGCGCTGCAGCAGGGGAGCCTGCGCGCCGCGATCGGCATCGTGCCGCAGGACACGGTGCTGTTCAACGACAGCATTTACTACAACATCCAGTACGGCCGGCCCGAGGCGACGCGCGCGGAAGTGATCGAGGCGGCGCGCGCCGCGCATATCAACGAGTTCATCGAAAGCCTGCCTGACAAATACGAGGCGCGGGTGGGCGAGCGCGGGCTGAAGCTCTCGGGCGGGGAGAAGCAGCGCGTGGCGATCGCGCGCGCCATCCTCAAGAATCCCGCGATCCTGATTTTCGACGAAGCCACCTCGGCGCTCGACTCCGAAACCGAGAAATCGATCCAGGGGGAACTTGCGCGAATCGCCCAGGGTCATACCACGCTCGTGATCGCGCACCGCCTGTCCACGGTAATGGACGCAGACCAGATACTGGTCATGGACGCCGGGCGCATCATCGAGCGCGGCGCGCATCGCGAATTGCTGGAACGCGGCGGCGCCTACGCGCAGATGTGGGCGCTGCAGCAGCAGGAGGAGTCGTTGCAGTCGCGCGAACTGGCCATCGCCTGAATAGAGGGGTTTTTGCCGCGCTATTCAATCTTTTGCTTTAGATTGTGTCGCTATCTCGTTATTTTTGCTTGCCAAAGCGCTGTTTGGCCGCTAGACTGCGCCGAACGCCTAGTCTCACCGAGGAGGAAAATGTTGCTGTCCATACGCAATATGCTGCTGTGTGTTGGCCTGAGCCTGAGCCTGGCCGGCCTTACTTATCCGAACCAGGCGGAAGCCCATCGTGCAACGCACCAGGCCGCGCGTTCGGCGCACAAGCTGTCGCTGCGCTCGGCCGCCGCCATTGTGCAGGACGCGGAAACCGGGGAAATCCTGTACGGCAAGAATGCGACCACGGTGACGCCCATCGCCTCGATCACCAAGCTGATGACCGCGATGGTGGTGCTCGACGCCGGCGTCGATCTGAATCAGCCCGTCACCATTTCGACCGAAGACATGGATTACCTGCGCGGCACGCACTCGCGCCTGAAGCCGGGCGCGAGCCTGAGCCGCGATGAATTGCTGCGCCTCGCGCTGATGTCCTCGGAGAACCGCGCTGCCGCTGCCCTGGCGCGCACCACCTATCCGGGCGGCATCGAAGCGTTCCTGCGCGCGATGAATCACAAGGCGCAGATGCTGGGCATGAGCGACACGCACTTCGACGACGCGACCGGACTCTCCAGCGGCAACGTGGCGAGCGCGGAGGACCTGGTCAAAATGGTGCGCGCCGCGCACCGCTACGAACTCATCCGCGAATACACCACTACGGCCGGACACGAGGTCCAGGTTGCCGGCAGGCCGCTTGCCTATCGCAACACCGACCGGCTGGTGTCGAACGAAAGGTGGCATATAGGACTGTCCAAGACCGGCTTCACCAACGACGCCGGCCACTGCCTGGTGCTGCATGCGAGGCTGGCCGAACGCCAGGTGATCATCGTGCTTCTGGATTCCTGGGGAAAACTCTCGCGTATCGGCGATGCCAATCGCGTCAAAGCCTGGCTGGAAGCGAATGCCAGGCCCAACGCCGGCGCGCGCAAGTCTGCGCAGGAAGGCAGCAGACACGCGCCTGGCTAAAAGCGCGGGCGCGCCGGTCCAACCGGTGTTGGGGGATGGAATGGCACAGCCGCAGCAGCGCCCCGCGCAAGGGGTGGTGCGCTTCTACAATTTCCTGTCCGAGGACACGTCCTTTCTGGGCGAGGTGCTGAGCGGTCTGGCGCTGCCGCGCAAGGCGCTGCCGCCGAAGTATTTCTACGACGCGCGCGGCTGCGATTTGTTCGAGCAAATCTGCGAGTTGCCCGAGTACTATCCCACGCGGACCGAACTGGCCATCATGCGCGAGCATGCCGCGGCGATGGCCGGATTTCTCGGCGCCGGTTGCCAGCTGATCGAGTTCGGCAGCGGTTCGAGCCGGAAAACGCGCATCCTGATCGAACAGTTGCAGCCGCCGCTCTATGTCCCGGTCGACATCGCCGGCGAGGCGCTGCAGGCGGCCGCGACCGGGCTGGCGCAGCAGTTTCCCTGGCTCAACATCAACGGCGTGTGCGCCGACTACACCAAGGCATTGACGCTGCCGGTGTTCGTCGGCGTGCCGATCCGCAGGAAAGCGGTGTATTTCCCCGGATCGACCATCGGCAATTTCACCCCGGAAGAGGCGATCGCGTTCCTGCAGCTCGCCCGGCGCATGGTCGGCGCGGGCGGCGCACTGCTGATCGGCGTCGACCTGAAAAAGGAGAAGTCCGTGCTCGATGCCGCTTACGACGATGCCGCGGGGGTGACGGCCGAGTTCAATCTCAATCTGCTTGCGCGCATAAACCGCGAGCTGGGCGGGGATTTCCAGCTGCGGCGCTTTTGCCACCGCGCCTTCTACGACGAAGACAAGGGCCGGATCGAGATGCACCTCGAAAGCCTGGCCTCGCAGTTCGTGCATGTCGGCGGCGAGCGCTTCGACTTCCGCCAGGGCGAAACCATACTCACCGAGATTTCCTGCAAATACGGCGTCGATGAATTCCGCGCGGTGGCACAGCGCGCCGGCTTCGCCCCCGGTGAGACCTGGACCGACCCCGCCAGGCTGTTCAGCGTGCACGGGATGATCGCGGTCTGAGCGTAACG
>JAKAIH010000150.1 GCA_021825225.1 Pseudomonadota bacterium | reverse complement strand
CACGGCATCGAAGTGCTGCGACGCCCACAGCGTGGTCCGGCCTTGAAAGGTCCCGGTTTCAACGAACACGGCGGCATTGCCCAGCCGCGCGAGCTCCAGCGTTATCTCACCCGGAAGTCCTGCCGTTACGAGTCCCATCGGTGGATTTTAGCCGGTGCCGGCGATAAACTACAGCAGCGCCTGCGCACAGGGGAATCCCGATTCAGCAAACGATGTACTGGTCCGGCCGCCGCGGCTGTCGCGCTGCCCGCGGCGCAATCGCCGCGGCGCGCAAGCTCTGCCGGCTCCGCGGCGCGATTCGTCCGCGGCCACGCGCCGACCGGCGGGATGCGGCATGACGGTTGTGGTTCAAATCACCGGAGGGCTGGGCAACCAGCTCTTCATGTATGCAGCCGGCCGGCACCTGTCCCTGCATCACCGCACGCCGCTCAGGCTCGACATTTCGCCGTTTCAGGCCTACCCGCTGCGCGGCTACCTTCTCGACCGGTTTGCGATCGCGCAGGATCTCGCCACCCCCGAGCAAGTCGCCGCATTGAAATCCGGCGCGCTGGCGCAGGCGGAACAGGCGCGCACCGGCCGCTGGGGAATCCGCGGCATACTGAGCCGGCGCTCGCGGGCCGGCCGCGGCGGCGTGTTTCGCGCCGACGACAGCCTGGCAGGCACTTATCTTCCGGAAATGCTGCGCACGCCGCGCGAGGTCTACCTGCAGGGCTATTGGCAGTCGGAACAGTACTTCAAGCCCAGCGAAGGGGTGATTCGCGCCGACCTGCGGCTGCGCGACGAATTGAGCGGTGAAAATCTGTCGCTGGCAAACAGCATCCGCTCCACCGACGCAGTGAGCCTGCATATCCGGCGCGGAGATTATGCGGACAATCCCCACCTGAGCCGATTGCTCGGCCTGTTGCCGCTCGATTACTATTACCGCGCCGCCCGGACCGTCGCCGCAACCCTGTCCTCCGCCCACTTTTTCGTTTTCTCCGACGATCCGGATTGGGCCAAGGACAATCTCCAGCTCGGACTGCCGGTGAGTTTCGTGTCCCATAACGGGCCTGCCGCGGCGCATGAGGATCTGCGCCTGATGAGCCTGTGCCGGCATCACATCATCGCCAACAGCTCGCTCAGCTGGTGGGGAGCCTGGTTGTGCGAGCACACTTCCAAAATCGTGATCGCGCCGTCTCGATGGTTTGCGCAAGTGCCGATGCCCGACATTATTCCGGCAGGCTGGCTTAGGCTTTGACCGCCTGCCGGCGGATGCGCTCCGCGCGCACCACGACGCCGGATGCGCCGATGCCGGCGGTATCGATGCCGGCGTCAACGACGCCGGCCTTGGTCGACTCCGGGGAATACCGCTAGAATCGGGCCATTGCTGGTTTTTCCGGTTCGCCATGCCATCTATCGACTGCACTGACAAGACGTTTCTGCTTGCCCGGGGCGCCGGCTCGACCGGTAAATTCGAAGCGCGATGAGTCACGCACCGGCCGGCATTCCGCTGTTCAAGGTGTTCATGGCGCCCGAGGCCGCGCTGCTGCCGCGCCTGCGCGAGGTGCTCTACAGCGGCCAGATTTCCGAAGGCGCGCCGGTGGCCGAATTCGAGCAGCGCTTCGGCGCCTTCGCCGGCCAGCCGCACATCCTGTCGTTCTATTCCGGCACCGCCGCGCTGCATGTGGCCCTGCTGCTCGCCGGCGCAGGACCCGGCGACGAGGTCGTCTCCACCGCGATGACCGCCGAGCCGACCAATCTCGCCGTCCTGCACGCCGGCGCGCGCGTGGTGTGGGCCGATGTCGATCCGCGCAACGGCAATCTCTCGGCCGCGGCGATCGAGGCGAAAATCACGCCGCGCACGCGCGCCATCCTGGTGGTGCACTACGGCGGGATCCCAGCGTCCATGGCCGCGATCCGGGCAGTCGCCGCGCGCCATGGCGTGCCGGTGATCGAAGACGCGGCGCATGCGCTCGGTGCGCGCTATGCCGGCCTGCCGATCGGCAGCCAGTCCGAATACGCCATGTATTCGCTGCAGGCGATCAAGCATCTCACCACGGTCGACGGCGGCATGCTCGCCTGCCGCAACGCGGGCGACCTGCCGCGCGGCCGGCGCCTGCGCTGGTTCGGCATAGACCGCGCCGCGCCGCGCACCGAAGTCGACGTGGCCGAGGTCGGCTACAAGTACCACATGAACAACGTCAACGCGACCATCGGTCTGGTGCAGCTCGAGCACATCGCACCGGTGATCGAACGCCACATCGCCAACGGCAAGTACTTCGATGCGGCGCTGCGCGGCATACCCGGCATCGAGCTGTGCGCCTGGGACGCGGCGGCCGAACCCTCCTACTGGTTCTACACCGTGCTCGCCGAGCGCCGCGACGAACTGGCGCGCCGGCTCACCGAACTCGGCATCGGCAATTCGCTCGCGCACAAGCGCAACGACCGCCACAGCGTGTTCGCCGCAAGCCGCTGCGAGCTGCCCGGCCTCGATCGCTTCTACGCTTCCATGCTGCACATTCCCTGCGGCTGGTGGCTGGACGAGGCCGGGCGCGAGCGCATCGTATCCGCGCTGCGCCAGGGCTGGTAGCGGCATGAGCAGGGGAAGGGGTATTGGCCGCGGGCCCGGGATGCGACCGCCCGCGATTGCCGTTTGTCGCCGACATACTGGTAGATTGAGATTCGAGCAAGGAACGGAGGCGATGGTGCGCCGATGAAAATTCCGCTATTCAAGGTGCACATGCCGGCGGGCGCAACCGCGGCGCTGGAAGCCACGCTCGCGAGCGGCTACCTCGCGCACGGCGCCAGGGTGGAGGAGTTCGAGCGCGGGCTCGCCGCCTGGGTCGGCAATCCGCGCGTGAGCGCGCTGAGCGAGGCGTCGGGCGCGCTGACGCTGGCGCTGTACCTCGCCGGCGTGCGGCCGCAGGACGAAGTCATCGTCTCGCCCTTGATCTGCCTCGCGACCAGCATGCCCATCGCCAACCTGTTCGCGCGTCCGCGCTGGTGCGACGTCGACCCCGCCACCGGCATGCTGGATCCCGCGCGCATCGCGGACCTGGTGACGCCGCGCACGCGCGCCATCCTCGCCTATCACTGGTCCGGCGACGTGGCCGACATCGAAGCGCTGCAGGCGGTGGCGCGCGCGCACGGCCTGAAACTGATCGAAGACGCGTCGGAAGCATTTGGTGCCGAGTATCGCGGCGCGCGGCTGGGCAATCAGGGCAGCGATTTCTGCGTCTATTCGTTCGCGCCGGTGCGCCAGATCACCGCGGGCGACGGCGCGGCGATCCTCTGCGCCAGCGCGCAGGATCACGAAAAGGCGCGCCGGCTGCGCCGCTACGGCATCGATCAGGCGAGCTTCCGCCTGCCCTCGGGCGATCTCAATCCCGACAGCGACATCCCCGTGGCCGGCTTCAATGTCTGCATGAACAACATCGCCGCGACCCTGGGCCTGGCACAGCTGCCGCATGCCGCAGACGTAGTCGCGCGCCAGCGCGCGAACGGGCGCCATTACGACGGCGCACTCGCCGGCGTCGCCGGGCTCACGCTGCTTCAGCGGCGCGCGGATGCGGTGTCGGGCTACTGGACCTATTCGCTGCGTGCCGAGCGCCGCGCCGAGCTCGCGCGCAAGCTGCATGAGGCGGGCATCGGCTGCCAGCGCCTGCATGTGCGCAACGACCGCTATTCCTGCTTCGCCGCAGCGCGCCGCGACGACGCGCTGCCCGGCGTGGACCTGTTCGATCGCGAGAACCTGTCCATCCCCTGCGGCTGGTGGCTGTCGCCGCAGGAGCGCGAGCGCATCGTCGCCTGCATCCGCTCGGGATGGTAGCGCCTGCGCTGATCCGGCCCTGCATGCCGGCCGAGCTGCCGGCGCTCATCGCGCTGCTCGACGAAGAATTCATTTTTTCCAGGGCGCGCAGCGTCTCGCTCGCACTGCGCTTTCCCGACGTGCTGCGTGGCGAAAACTGCGCGAACATCCTCGTCGCCTGCCGCGGCGGGGACATTGCCGCGGCAATCGCGATCAAGCGCTTCGACTGGATTGCACCGGAGCGCAGCTGGCGCGGCGCGATGATAGGCATGGTGTACACGCGCCCGGCCATGCGCGGCCAGGGTTTCGCCTCGCGGCTGCTGCGCGCGGCGCAAACGGCGCTGCGCGCCGAGGGCACCGACTTCGCCGTGCTGTTTACCGCGCAGTCCGGGTTCTATCGGCGCCTCGGCTGGACGACGTCGGACTGCGGCATGTTCGGAAGCTGCATCAGCCCGGGCGGCGCGGCAGCGGGCTGCAGCCAGGCAGATGCGGGCGCGATCGAGGCCATGCGCGTGCGCAGTTCCGAGGCACACCTGCAGCGTGACGGCGCGAGCTACCGAACGCTGCCGCTGCCGGCCGAACGGCTGGAAATGCGCATCAGTCCTTGCGGAGCGGCCTATGCGATCTATGGCCTGCGGGCCGAAAACGCTTACGTCTACGAGCTCGGCGGTGCGCCCTCAGGCTATGCGGCGCTGTGGCAGGACTGTTGCGCGGCCCGCCGCACGGTGTACGTCAACGCGCGCCGCGGCAGCGAAGCGCAACGCTGGCTATCCGGCATACCCGGATTCGGCTGGCACGAACAGGCGCTTGCGATGTGGTTGCCGCTCGCGGAACCCGCCTGTGCGCGCAGCTTCGAGGGCTGGTATATCCCGTTTCTCGACCGCATCTGACGCGCTTCGTGATCCGCATATGACCCGCCCGTTTGGCGCCCATCCGCGCCATGTACAATTCGGCATTTGACGGCTGGTCGGGAATGAAGCGAAGCGGGCGCCGATATCCGATCGTGCCGGTGCTGTTGGTGGTCTGATCCCGGACCTGTTTGCGCAGGCACCGCAGGAACAGATAATCGAAAACGGACTTAGCCGCGCGTATGGCGAGCTTGTGATTGTCAGAGGATGTCATGGCCAGAGCCCCGAAAAATGATCTTCCGATGATGTCCACCGACGAGGGCATCGTACTGTTTCATCCGCATATGCCCAAAAAGGCGAAGCAGTACGTTTGCGACACCCTCGACGGCCGCTGGATCGGGCAGGGCCCCAAAGTCGATCTGTTCGAGGCCCGCTTTCGCGCGCAGTTCCAGCAGCCCGGACCCTGCGTGTCCACGGGTTCCGGTACCGATGCGCTCCACCTCGCCTATCTGCTTGCCGGCATCAAGCCGGGCGACGAAGTGCTGGTGCCGCTGTTCACCTGCACCGCGACGAATATCCCTCTGCTTTACATCGGGGCGAAGCCGAGGTTCGTCGATGTCGACCCGCGCACGCTGAACCTTTCGATCGAGGATCTGAAACGCAAGATCTCGGACCGAACCAGGGCCATCGTGTGCGTGCATTACGGCGGGCTTCCCTGCGATATGGCCGAAATACGCGCGCTCGCCGACCAGTACCGCATCCCGGTCATCGAAGACGCGGCGCATGCGCTCGGTGCGACCTACGACGGAAAGCCGCTGGGCGCGATTTCCGAGTTCACCATGTACAGCTTCCAGGCGATCAAGCAGCTGACAACGGGCGATGGCGGCCTGGTGACGTTCCTCGACGAATCGCTGGCTCCGCTCGCCCGCCGGCTGCGCTGGTTCGGCATCGACCGAACGGACAAGCAGAAAGGGATTTGGGATAACGACATCACCGAGGTCGGCTACAAGTATCAGATGACCGACATTGGCGCGGCGATCGGACTAGCGGGCCTGGAGGAATTTGACCAGACGCTTGCGTATCGCCGCGCGCTCTACCGGCGTTACGTGGAGAACCTGAAGAAAGTCTCCGGCATCGCCATCGTAAACGACTTCGATCCGCGCAAGGAGCATGCTGCCTGGCTGTTTACAATTCTGGTCGAATCGCGTTTGGAGTGCCAGCTCAAATTGCGCAGCCGCAGAATCGAATCCGCACAAACGCATTTTCGCAATGACCGGTATACGGTATTCGGCTGCAACGAGACCTTCCCGGCGATGGATTCGATCGACGACAAGTATCTCGTCCTTCCCCTGCATACCAGGATGAGCCTGGAGCAGGTGGACAGCATATGCGAGGTGTTGCAGGAAGGCTGGTAACGCCGGCGTCTGCCGGACGCGGAGGGGGAAAGAGACGATGAAAGAAGGCTTGTGCTACGTCATCGCGAGCTGGACCGGCACGCGGCGCGGCCGAGACAGCAGGTATGAGTCGGATCCGCTCATATACGCCCGCGAGCACCTCCGCCGCCTCAAGCTCCTGCAGCACTCCATCGACAAAATCGTGGTCTATTTTCCGCTCATGAAAGATGAGCCGGCGCATATCACCCGCGCGATCGACGAGATGAGGACACAGGCCGGTCCGCTGGTGGACATTCGCCGGCGCGAGAATCGCGGCCAATCCTACGGCTCATATCACGACGCCTATGAGGCGTATCGCAAGGACGGTTACAAGTGGTGGTTCTTCGTCGAGGACGATTACGTGGCGACGCAGGACAACTTCGACCAGGTGTTCCTGGACATATTTCAAAGCGAACCCGGGTGCAGCCTGTCCACGCCGCTGAATATCGGCGCCGAAGTCCCCCAGTTCGGCTATGTGGAACACCCCGGGGCCGGCATCGGATTCACCAGTTCCGCTGTTCTGGAGCTTATCTGGGCAAGAAACGGCGGATTCAATCACGAAGCAGGCGATGTGGACTACAACATCGCAGATCAACTTCTTTGGGGCATAGTGTTCCGCGAACAGGGCAAGATCCTGGACACGCGCGGCAAGTATTGCTTCGCCTACAGGGCGGGGAGCGCGGGGACCAGGATTTACCACGATCCCGGGCTCCCGCTCATTTTCGCGCCACAGCAGGATCCGCATCTCCTCGCCGATCACGCCCTGA
>JAKAIH010000149.1 GCA_021825225.1 Pseudomonadota bacterium | reverse complement strand
GTCGCCGCGGCGCACAGCAGCCGCCACAATCTGGTTGCGGCCGCGGGCATGCTGATCGGCGCTGCGCTCACGCTGCTTCTGGCAAGCGGTGCACTGCCCATCTCGTTTTTGACCGGCACCATGGCCTTGATCGGTTTCTTCATGTTCTCCACCCAACCCTCGCGCGACATCCTGGTGCGCGCGGCGACACCGCCGGGGGCGACCGGCAAGGTCTATGGCTTCGTCTATTCGGGCCTGGACCTGGGCAGTTCCTTGGCGCCGCTGCTGTTCGGCTGGATGCTGGACCGCCACTTGCCGCAAGGGGTGTTCGCCGCGGCTGCGAGCTGCATGCTGCTCGCGGTCGCGACCGTGATCACGCTGCGGCCGCGACGCGCAGCCGGAGAGCAAGCCGGCGCGCGCGCGGTGCCGGAGAAGGTGCCGTCGTAAGCGCTGCGGTATCATGCCGTGCGAACATGGACGACGATCACCTAAACGACGAGCACCAGCGCATAGACAAATGGCTGTGGGCGGCGCGCTTCTTCAAGACGCGCAGCCTGGCGGCGAAGGCCGTGGACGGCGGCAAGGTGAGGCTGAACGGTGCGGCGGTCAAGCCTGCGCGCGCGCTCAAGCCCGGGGATGAGCTCGCGATACGCCTGGGCGAGCTGGAGTGGGTGGTTGAAGTCAGGGCGCTGTCGAAGAGCCGCGGCCCTGCGGCGCAGGCGGCGCTGCTCTATGCCGAGCGCGAGGACGGCCGCGTACGGCGCGAGGCGGCGATTGCGGCGCGCAAGGTCCAGGTGCATCCGGCCGCGCTGGTGAAGGGGCGTCCGACGAAGAAAGACCGCCGGCTGATCCATCGCTTCACCGGTAACTAGTATAACGATTCGTTAAATTCTTTACTTATAGGCGTTACTATGCCATTATGCCTTCCCAGGCTTATCAACGGTCTGGGAGGACGGCAATGGCAAGAAAGACAGGACGACCGGCACTGATAATTTCGGCGGATGAACGCGAGAAGCTGGAGCGGTTGAGCAACTCGCGCAAGGCGCCGAAGCGGGAAACCGAGCGTGCCGCTATTCTGCTGAGGTATGCTGCGGGTGAGGGCCCCACGGCGATTCAACAGCAGTTGGGAGTGAGCCGACCGACGATTTACAAATGTATCGACAAGGCGCTGGCGGCTGGGGCGCAGTCGGGACTGAAGGATCGGTATCACCGCCCCAAGGAGCCGGTGATCACGCAAGAGGCGAAGGCGTGGGTGTTGAGTCTCGCGTGCACCAAGCCCAAAGAGCACGGATTGGCGGCGGAGTTGTGGACGCTCTCCTCGCTGGCTCGCTACACCCGCGAGCACGCCCCGGCCCAGGGGCATGGGAGTATTGCCCGCGCCGGCAAGGCGACCATCTGGCGCATCCTGAATGCCGGGGAGATCAAGCCGCAGAAGGTGCAGTACTACCTCGAGCGGCGCGATGCGCAGTTTGAAGAGAAGATGCGCGAGGTGTTGATGGTCTACCAGGAAGTTAGCCTGCAAAATGCCGCGCGCGCCAGCGGGGAGGACGCCGGTTCGGTCATCACCGTGAGCGTGGACGAGAAGCCAGGCGTTCAGGCCATTGCGAATACCGCACCTGATCTGCCGCCCGTACCTGGGAAGTACAGCACCTGGAGTCGGGATCATGAGTACAAGCGCCATGGAACCTTGTCCATTCTCGCCGCCGTGGACTTGCACAATGGCGAAGTCATCGCGCAAGTTCACCCGCGACACCGCAGCCGAGAGTTCATTCTGCTGCTCAAGGAGCTTGATGAGCACTACCCGAAGGAGTGCACTATCCGCGTGATCCTGGACAATCATTCGGCGCATATTTCCAAGGAAACCATGGCCTACCTCGCTTCGCGGCCCAATCGATTCATCTATGTCCACACCCCGAAGCACGGTTCCTGGCTTAACTTGATCGAAACCGTATTCGGAAAAATGGCTCGCACCTTCCTCAAGAGCATACGCGTTCAGTCTCGCGAGGAACTCAAGCAACGTATCTTGCAAGGCGTTCGCGAGATGAACGCCGCCCCAGTGGTCTTCCGGTGGAAGAAGTTCGATCTGGTGTTGGTCTAATAGTAGCCATTTTAATGAATCGTTATACTAGTTTGAAACGCTGCGGTCGACACAATTTTCCGTTTCCGCAGCGCTTGTGTCAGCCGCTGCATCCGGCGCGTCCCCGCCTCGTTTCGCATCCAACACCTGTCCACGACGCCGACGCTGTGCCGATGGCCGCGCCAGTGTGCTAACATAATCATATCGAATGCAGGGCACACGGCGGCAAATGCCGCCGTGTGCGTTTTGTTTTAGCGGGGTGTTGAAAAAGGGGCACGCCTCCTTTTATATCCCCCAATTCAGAGGCTGCCGAAATTCGTTTCCCTCTGAGGCAACTTTGCCAATATGTACAATGTCGCGCTCGGGAAGCGAATTTCAACAGCCTGTTAGGGCATGTCGATGTCTCACGTAATGAATACCTATTCCAGGCTGCCGGTGGCGTTCACGCACGGCCAGGGCGTATGGCTGTGGGATGCGCAGGGCAAGCGCTATCTGGACGCCCTCGGCGGCATCGCCGTGAATACGCTCGGTCACGCCCACCCGAAGCTGGTGCGTACGCTGGCCGAGCAGGCCGGCAGGCTGATACACACCTCGAACATCTATCAGATCACCGAGCAGGAAAATCTGGCCGACAAACTTGCCGCGATCAGCGGCATGGACAAGGTTTTCTTCTGCAATTCCGGCTGCGAGGCAAACGAGGCCGCAATCAAGATCGCGCGCCTGTATGCCAAGGGCAAGAGCGTGGAGAATCCCGCGATCGTGGTGATGGAGAAAGCGTTTCACGGCCGCACGCTGGCTACGCTCTCGGCCACGGGCAGCCGCAAGGTCCACGCCGGGTTCGAGCCGCTGGTGTCCGGTTTCGTGCGCGTGCCTTACGACGATCTGGAAGCGGTGCGCCAGGTGGCGCAGAACAACCGCAATGTGGTCGCGGTGCTGGTCGAGCCTATCCAGGGCGAAGGCGGCATCAATGTCGCGCACTTCGACTACCTGCGGGGCCTGCGCGAACTGTGCGACCAGTACCAGTGGTTGCTCATGCTCGACGAGATCCAGTGCGGTCTCGGCCGCACCGGCAAATGGTTTTTCTATCAGCATGCGGGCTTCTATCCGGACGTGGTCACGCTGGCCAAGGGACTTGCCGGCGGCGTACCGATCGGCGCCTGCCTGGCCAGGGGCGCCGCGGCCGAGCTGTTCAAGCCGGGGAACCACGGCTCCACCTTCGGCGGCAACCCGCTCGCCTGCGCTGCCGGGCTCACCACGCTCGAAGCCATCGAGCAGGAAAAGTTGCTGGACAACGCAGTCGTGATGGGCGAGTTCATGCGCGCCGGCTTCAGCGCAGCGCTGGCCAAGGTCAAAGGCGTGGTCGCCGTGCGCGGCATGGGCCTGATGCTCGGCATCGAGCTCGACCGCACCTGCGGCGAACTGACGCAGCGCGCGCTCGATGCCGGCCTGCTCATCAACGTCACCGCAGACAAGGTGGTGAGACTGCTGCCGCCACTGATCATCAGCCGCGACGAGGCGCAGCAACTGGTCGATCGCCTGTCCGCCCTGATCCGGGAATTCCTTGGCCAAACGGCCGCGGCGAATTGAAACCAGGGACGGAGCATGAAGCCGCGGCATTATCTGCAATTCAGCGACTTTTCCCGGGCGGAGTACGAATATCTGCTGGAGCGCACGCGCTGGATCAAGGCCCAGTTCAAGCAATACAAGGCTTACCACCCGCTGGCCGACCGCACGCTGGCGATGATCTTCGAGAAACAGTCCACGCGCACGCGCCTGTCGTTCGAGGCCGGCATGCAGCAGTTGGGCGGCGCAGCCATTTTCCTGAGCACGCGCGACACCCAGCTCGGGCGCGGCGAGCCGGTCGAAGACATGGCGCAGGTGGTATCGCGCATGGTCGACATCGTCATGATCCGCACGTTCGAGCAGGCGATCCTCGAGCGCTTTGCCGGCGTCTCGCGCGTGCCGGTGATCAACGGACTGTCCAACGAATATCACCCCTGCCAGGTGATGGGCGACATTTTTACCTTCATCGAACACCGCGGCCCGATCAACGGCAGGACGGTGGCATGGATCGGCGACTCCAACAACGTGTGCAACACCTGGATGCAGGCGGCGACCATTTTCGACTTCAACCTGCATGTGTCGACGCCGCCCGGCTATGAAGTGGAGACCGAGCGCGCCGGGATCTATGGCGCGCGGCATTTCGAGCATTTTGCCGACCCGATGGAGGCGGCGCGCGGCGCCGACCTGGTGACGACGGACGTCTGGACCAGCATGGGCTTCGAGGCAGAGGATGCGGAGCGCAAGCGCGACTTCAGCGACTGGCAGGTCGATGCCGACATGATGAAGCTCGCCGGCCCGGATGCCCTGTTCATGCACTGCCTGCCGGCACATCGCGGCGAGGAAGTATCGGCGGACGTGATCGACGGACCGCAGAGCGTGGTCTGGGACGAGGCCGAGAACCGCCTGCACACGCAGAAAGCGCTGATGGAATTCCTGCTGCTGGGCAAAGTCGCCTGAGTGCGCTGCGCGCGCCTCGCAGCCTGCGGCCACAATCTGATTTCATTTTTATTTTTCGAGCAAGCAAATGTCAATCAAAACCAGTGATGTGAAAAAAGTAGTGCTCGCCTATTCCGGCGGGCTGGACACCTCGGTCATCCTCAAATGGCTGCAGGATCAGTATGGCTGCGAAGTGATCACCTTCACCGCCGACATCGGCCAGGGCGAAGAGCTCGAACCGGCGCGCAAGAAGGCGAAACAATTCGGCGTGAAGAAGATCTTCGTCGACGATCTGCGCGAGGAATTCGTGCGCGACTTCGTCTTCCCGATGTTCCGCGCCAACGCCATCTATGAAGGCGAATACCTGCTCGGCACCTCGATCGCGCGCCCGCTGATCGCCAAGCGCCAGATCGAGATCGCGCGCATGACCGGCGCCGATGCGGTATCGCATGGCGCCACCGGCAAGGGCAACGACCAGGTGCGCTTCGAACTCGGTTACTACGCACTCGAACCGAGTATCCGTGTCATCGCACCTTGGCGCGAATGGGATCTGGTGTCGCGCGAGAAGCTGCTCAAATACGCCGAGAAGCACGGCATCCCGGTGGAAGGCAAGAAGAAGGCCGGCTCGCCCTATAGCACCGACGCCAACCTGCTGCACATTTCCTACGAGGGCCGCATCCTCGAAAATCCGGCGAAGGAGCCGGAAGCCGACATGTGGCGCTGGACCGTGTCGCCGGAGCAGGCGCCGGACCGCGCCGAATATGTCGAACTTCAGTACCGGCAGGGCGACATCGTCGCGATCAACGGCAAGAAACTGTCGCCGGCGAAAGTCCTCGAAACCCTGAACAAACTTGGCGGCAAGCACGGCATCGGCCGGCTGGACCTGGTGGAAAACCGCTACGTCGGCATGAAGTCGCGCGGCTGCTACGAAACCCCCGGCGGCACCATCATGCTGCGCGCGCACCGCGCCATCGAGTCGGTGTGCCTGGACCGCGAAGTCGCCCACCTCAAGGACGACCTGATGCCGCGCTATGCGGCGCTGATCTACAACGGCTACTGGTGGAGCCCCGAGCGGCGCATGCTGCAGACCATGATCGACGCCTCCCAGGCCAACGTGAACGGCTGGGTGCGGGTCAAGCTGTACAAGGGCAACGTGGCCGTCGTCGGCCGCGACTCCAAGACAGACTCGCTGTTCGACACAGCCATCGCAACGTTCGAAGACGACCGCGGCGCCTACGATCAGATGGACGCGGCCGGCTTCATCCGCCTGAATGCGCTGCGCATGCGCATCGCGGCGAATCTGCGCAAGCGGCAGAAGAAGTAGCGCCGGCTTGCGGCGCCAGGGGGCGGAATTCCGCCTCCGCCCCCGCGCCTTGCCGGGCGGCCTTACTCGTAGCGGTTATCGAGCGTGCCGATGCCGTCGATGACGATGCTGACGCTGCTGCCCGGTTTCATCGAACCCACCCCCAGTGAAGTGCCGCAGGCGATCACGTCGCCGGGTTCCAGCGTCATGTCCTGCGAGATCAGGCTGACCAGCCGCAGCGGAGAAAAAATCATGTCGGCGACAGGATAGTTCTGCCTCTCCTGGCCGTTGAGTATGGTCTTGACCACGAGCCTGGACGGATCGAGCCCGGTGGCGATCACCGGCCCGAACACGCCAAAGGTGTCGAAGCTCTTGGCGCGCGACCACTGCGCGAAAGTCGCGTCCTTGTTGAGGATTTCCGCGGCGGTGACGTCGTTGATGCAGGTGTAGCCGAAGATGCAGCCGGGCGCATCCGCTTCGGCAACCGCCTTGCAGCGCTTGCCGATGACGATGCCCAGTTCGCCTTCGTATACCACCTTGCCCGAGTAGGATGCCGGCACGCGTATGGTCTCGCCGTGCGCAAGAAAGGAATTGCTTCCCTTGAGGAAATACAGCGGCTCCGGAGGTTCGGGATTGCCCAGCTTCGCCGCGAGCGCATGGAAATTGTTCCACAAGGCCACCATCTTGCCCGGTTGCGTCGGCGTAAGCACCCTGACTGCGGTCAGGGGAACGATCGCACCAGTGGGCTGCGCGCCGCCGAACATGTCGCCCGCATGCACCTTGATGCTGCCGTTCTCGACCACGCCGAAACCGGCCTGGCCCTGATGCTCGAAGCGTATCCAATGCGCCATTCATTTTCTCCGTAGACGGGTTTTTGACCGCGTTCCGTGCCGCCGGCAATTGTAGCGGCTTGCGTCCGCGGCGTCAGATGCGCCGTGCAGTATAATCATGCCAGCGCAGCAGCCCCATCGCCATAGCCTGA
>JAKAIH010000148.1 GCA_021825225.1 Pseudomonadota bacterium | reverse complement strand
GCGTTTCCCGTTCTACGATGCAAGTGGCAGGCTGATCGATTGACGCCGGGCGCAAGGATTCGCGGGCATTGACCGCGATTTCACGCTCATTCCGGCGGATCTGCCGCTTTCACCGCCTGCGCCAGCTCCAGCACCGCCGCGGCGTACATGCTGGAGCGGTTGTAGCGCGTGAGGACGTAGAAATTGGTGAAGCCCACGAGGTACTCGCTGGCTTCATCCGGTGTGGTCAGCTCGATCAGAGCGCAGGACGCATCCGCGCCGGCCTCGCCCTCGGCGCTGACGCCGAAATTCGCCAGATCGCCGTAGCGGTAGGCGGGCTTGATGCCGGCGTCGACCAGGCTGCGGAAATTCTCGCCCTGCACCTGCGCCGGGTAGGCCACCGGCTCGCCCGTTTGCCAGCCGTGCGCCTTGAGAAAATTGGCGACGCTGCCGATGGCGTCGGCGAAGCTGCCCGAGAGATCCTGCTTGCCGTCGCCGTCCAGGTCCACGGCATAGCGGCGATAACTTCCCGGCATGAACTGCGGGATGCCGATGGCGCCGGCATACGATCCTTTCAGGGCCAGGGTGTCGATGCCCGCGTCGCGCGCATACAGCAGGTAGTTCTCCAACTCGCCGCGGAAGAATTCGGCGCGCGGCGGGTAGTCGAAGGCGAGCGTGCTCAGCGCGTCGATGACGCGGTAGTTGCCGGTGTTGCGGCCGTACACCGTCTCCACGCCGATGATGGCGACGATGATTTCCTCGGGCACGCCGTAGAGCGCGGCGGCGTAGGCGAGCGCCGGGCGATGCCGTTCGCTGAATGCGACACCCGCCTCGATGCGCTGCGGCGTCAGGAACAGCGCGCGATAGGCCTGCCAGGATTTGGCGTGCGGTTCGCTGGGCGGGGTGATCGCCGCGATGATACTGGGCTGGAAGCGCGCGCGGCTGAACAGCTTGCGCAGTTCGCGCTTGACGAAGCCGTGCTTTTCCACCATTTCATTGATGAACTCGCGCACGTCGCTGCGCCCGGCGTAGCGCGTGGCAGTGTTCGCAGCGTACGCCGGGGGGAACGCCAGCGCGAGCATCAGCGCGAACGACGCGCACAGCAGGCGCTGCGCCCGGCAGCTCAAACGCCGAACTCCCGCACCAGCAGGCGCAATTCGGCCAGCAGGCGCGCGTCCGCCGCTACGCCGTAGCGCAGCGCGATGTAGCGCTCGCCGATGGCGCGGATGCGCTCGGCGCTGGCGGGATAGCGCCCGGCGCTGCGCGCGACGAAATCGGCCGGACCTTCATGCGCCGCGCGTGCACAGCCTTCTTTTCCGAGCTTGGCGCAGAACCTCAACCACAGGCGCTGCACCGGATCGGCGCTGCGCATGCGCCGCAACAGCCAGGCGGTGAGCAGCGCCAGCAGGCCGCCCACGCCCCAGAACAGCGTCAGCGCCATGTTTTCCCAACCGGGCTCGCTCATGCCCATGCGCGAAAGGAATTCGCGCTGGCGCTCGGGGTTATAGCCCAGCACCAGCTGGTTCCACTTGTTTGCGAGCGCGTCCCAGTTGTAGCGCACCTCGCGCAGCCAGGCGAGCGTGGTGCGCGCCATCAGGGGCAGCGGGTCGGTCGCGGGCACGGCCGCGGCAACGCCCGATTCGACCCGTACCGGGGAGACTGCGGCGGTGGGGTCGAAGCGGGTCCAGCCGCGGCCTTTGAGCCACACCTCGGCCCAGGCATGCGCGTCGGACTGGCGCACCACCATGTACTGGTCCACCGGATTGATTTCGCCACCCTGATAGCCGGTGACCACGCGTGCCGGCAGACCGGCCGCGCGCATCAGGAACACGAAGCTTGAGGCGTAGTGCTCGCAAAAGCCGCGCTTGCTGCCGAACAGGAATTCGTCCACCGAATCGCGGCCGAGCAGCGGCGGTTCGAGCGTGTAGACGAAGCCCTGCTCGCGAAAGTAATTCAGCGCTTTCTGCACGATGGCAACGTCGCTTGCGCCGCCGGCGGCCCACTGCTGCGCCAGCCGGCGCGCACGCGGATTGAAGCCCGCCGGCAGCTGCAGTCCCGGCCTTAGTTCGTCCGCATCGTTCGCGCCGCCCTCGGTGAAGTTGGTGTAGGAGCGCAGCTCGTAGCGCATGCGGTTGCGCACCGGTGTGCGCGACAGCAGCACGTAGTCGGCGCTGACTCCCGCATTGGGCGGAACTTTCGCCGCGAGTTCCAGCGCGAACAGCCAATTGTGGTTGTGCGGCTCCAGCGTGACTTCGTAGTCGTAGGGCTTGCCGCTCGCCTCGAACCGGATCTGGCCATAGGGGCGCGCATCGCCCGGGCGCCAGGTGCGGCCGTCGAAATTCCAGAACACCGGTCCGCGCCAGTACAGCTGCGGCCGCGGCGGCGGCGCACCCTGGAAGCGCACGCGAAAGGCGATGGCATCGGACTGCGACAGCCGGCTGATCGCGCCGGGCGACATCGAGTTGGACAAGCCGGTAATGCCGCTGTAGGCGTCCTGCGGCAAACCCCACAGCGGGCCCTGCACCCGTGGAAACAGGAAGAACAGGATCAGCATCACCGGTGCGGCCTGCGCCAGCAGCACGCCCGCCGTCTTCAGGTTGGCCTGCAGCGCGCGTCCGGGCGCGGCGAAGTTTACCAGGCTGGCGGTATTGACCAGCGTCGTGGCCAGCATCAGTCCCGCGGTGGGCAGCGTCTGCGAATAGAAGAAATTGGTGAGCGCGAGAAAATAGGTGAGCAGGACCAGCACCAGTGCATCGCGCGTGTGGCGCAGCTCGAGCAGCTTCAGCGACAGGAACAACACCAGCAGGGCCACGCCGGAATCGCGCCCGAACAGGGTGCGGTAAGTGAGATAGACGCCGACCATGCCGCCGACGACCAGCAGCGTCAGCAGCCATGTCCTGGGCAGCGCGCGCTCGCCCCAGGCGAGATAGATGCGCCAGGCGAACAGGATGGTGGCGATCAGGTTCAGCCACCAGGGCAGGCGCGCCGTATGCGGTGCGGCCACCAGCGCCAGCCCGCCGAGCAGCCAGAACAGGTGGCGCAGCTGGATCGTGGCGTTCGCCGCGGTTCTAGAGTCCATACAGAGCCAGTTCCCGCAGGCAGGCGAGGCGCTGCGGCTCGCCTGCATCCGGCGCCAATTCCACGCCGGGCAGGCGCAGGCCGTAGCGCAGGCCCTCCTGATCGGCGGCGAGCACCCAGCGCGTCAGGCGCGACAATTTCGATTCGAGATCCAGGTGGGCGGGCAGCGCGCTCCAGTCCAGCCACAATTCGGCGGCGGCGCGGCCGCTGAACACCTTAGTTTGCAGACCCTGTCCCCGCGCGGCGGCTTTCCAGTGTATATGCCGCGGCGAATCGCTCACCTGATACTGGCGCAGTCCGGCGAAATCGTCGCTGCCGCCGCTGGCCACGCGCTTCTCGCCTACGCCGCCCGACGGTTCGGGCAGCGGCAACATGCCGTCGTCGGGCTTGGGGTAGACCAGGCAGCGCATGTCCGGTTGGATATAGCTCCAGGCGCGCAGCAGGCCGACGGGAAAGCGCGTTTCCAGGGTGATGCGCCCCGGTGTAAGCCAGCCGCGCCGTTCGGCTGCGACCGGAACGCTCCCCGTGGCGCCGCGCGCGGCGGCAAGGTCGCACTGCGTCGCCTTGCCCTCGCGCCATAGAACGATGGCGCTGCGCTCATAGCCCGAGCGGTTTTCGACGAACAGTTCGAACCAGGCCGTCTTGCCCGCAAACACGGGCTCGGCGCGGCCGGGCGAGATATGCAGATGCACCAGGTTGCGGAAGGTGTGCAGGATCGCGACCAGCCCCATGCTCGCGAGCAGGAAGGTGAGGATGTAGCCCAGCGAAAGGTTGTAGTTGATCGAGCCGATGAGCATCACGCCCAAGGCCAGGGCGAAAGCGAGCCCGGGGCGCGTGGGCAGGATGTAGACGCGGTTCTGCCGCAGGAAGATCGTGCCCGGCTCGGGTTTGCGCGGTCCGAAGAACGCGAGATAGAGCTGCGAGCGGCTCAGGATTTTTTCGAACATCGCGCCAGCGCGCTATGGTTGGTCGCTGCGCTTCAGGGAATCGGGACGGCCTCGATCAGCGCGGCGGTGACCTCGGAGGAGCGTATGCGCGCGCCTTCGTGCGCCGGCGCCAGGCGGTGGCCGGCGACACCAGGCAGGATCGCCTGCACGTCCTCGGGCAGCACCTTGTCGCGGCCTTCGAGCATGGCCCAGGCCTTGGCCGCATGCAGCATGCCGAGCGCAGCGCGCGGCGACAGGCCGTTGGTGAACTCGGGCGCGCGCCGCGTGTGCTCCACGATCGCCTGGATGTAGTCGAGCAGCGCCGGCGCCGCGTGCACCTGGTCGGCGTTCGCCTGCATTTCTATGAGTTCGCCAGGAGCAAGGCAGGGTTCCAGCGTCGCTACCAGGTTGCGCCGCTCCGTCCCCTGCAGCAGGGCGCGTTCGGCGTCGCGATCCGGGTAGCCGAGCTCGATGCGCATGAGGAAGCGATCGAGCTGCGATTCCGGCAGCGGGAAGGTGCCGACCTGATGCGAGGGATTCTGCGTGGCGATGACGAAGAACGGTTCGGGCAGCGGCCGCGTCTCGCCTTCGGCGGTGACCTGGTGCTCTTCCATCGCTTCGAGCAAGGCGCTTTGCGTCTTGGGCGTGGCGCGGTTCACCTCGTCGGCCAGGATCAGCTGCGAAAATATCGGGCCGGGATGAAATTTGAAGCTGCCGCTGTCGCGATCGAATACCGACACGCCGATGATGTCGGCGGGCAGCAGGTCGCTGGTGAAGGAAATGCGCTGGAAGGCGAGGCCGAGCAGCTTGGCCAGGGTGTGGGCAAGCGTGGTCTTTCCCACGCCGGGCAGATCCTCGATCAGCAGGTGGCCGCGCGCGAGCAGGCAGGCGACGGCCAGCCGTATCTGCCGCTCCTTGCCGAGAATGACCTTCCCGGTGTTGGCGATGACGCGGTGTATCGACGTGTCGCGTACAGCGAATTTCGTTTCAGCGTGCAGCAGCAATCGGTTTCTCCGTGGTGGCTCAGGCGGGTGCCGGACGCTCGCGCGCCGCCGCCGGTGGCGCATGCCCGCCCGGGGGCGGGGCGGCAATGCCTGGGGCATTCGTCATCTTACGTGGATTTCGGCTAATATTCATCCAATCCACCGCGAGCAATTGGGCACATGGCCACCGCTTTCATCTCACATCCGCACTGCCGCAAGCACGATATGGGCGCCTATCACCCGGAGAGTCCGGAGCGCCTGGGCGCGATCGAAGACCAGCTGATCGCCTCCGGCATCGGGCAGCACCTCGCGCATCACCAGGCGCCGCAGGCGAAAGTGAGCAGCCTGGCGCGGGTGCATCCGATGGAGTACATCAGCCATATCCGCTCCAGCGCGCCGCAAAGCGGCACGGTGCACCTGGATCCGGATACCGCGATGAATCCGCATACCTGGGATGCCGCGCTGCATGCGGCCGGCGCGGCGGTGCTCGCCACCGACCTGGTGATGAAGCGCCAGGTGGACAACGCCTTTTGCAGCGTGCGCCCGCCGGGGCATCATGCGACGCGCAGCCGCGCCATGGGCTTTTGCCTGTTCAACAATGTAGCGATCGCCGCCAAGCACGCGCTGGAGGAACACGGCCTGGAGCGCGTCGCCATCGTCGATTTCGACGTGCATCACGGCAATGGCACCGAGGACATTTTTCGCGACGACGCGCGCGTGCTGATGGTGAGCACCTTCCAGCATCCTTTCTATCCCTACAGCGGCACCGAGAATCCAGCGCCGAACATGGTCAACGTGCCGCTGCCGGCCGGCGCCGGCAGCCAGCCCTTTCGCGATGCCGTGACCCAGCAGTGGCTGCCGGCGCTGGAAGCGTTCAAGCCGCAGATGCTGTTTTTCTCTGCCGGATTCGACGCGCACGTGGAGGACGACATGGCCATGCTGCGGCTGGTGGACGCCGATTACGCCTGGGTCACGCAGCAGATCAAGGCGGTGGCGGACAAATACGCCGAGGGGCGCATCGTCTCGGTGCTGGAGGGCGGCTACAACCTGTCGGCGCTGGCGCGCGGCGTGGTCGCGCATATCAGGGTGCTCGGCGGCTTGTAGCAGACCTTCGTTTGGCCGCCTGCGCGGCAATTCCGAACCAGCGATCCGTTTCAATTCATGCAGCCGATGGCGATGGCCGCTGGCGCTGTCGTTCGTCCGCGGTTCGCGCGCTGGAGAAAAGTGATCGAAACCGGAAAGATCGCCGCCGATTGAGAAAAATCAATTGCGGCCGCATTCGGGCCCTTAGAGTGAACGCCATGCCGAGCCCCTCTACGCCGCTGATCACCGAATTGCGCGTTATTCCCGTCGCCGGTCGCGACAGCATGCTGCTGAATTTGAGCGGGGCCCACGGCCCGTTCTTCACGCGCAACCTGCTGCTCCTGCGCGACAGCGCCGGGCGCACCGGTGTGGGCGAAGTGCCCGGCGGCGAGAAAATACGCCAGACGCTCGAAGACGCGCGCGCTCTCGTCGTCGGCCAATCGATCGGCGCCCATCGGCAGGTGCTGCAGCAGGTGCAGCGGCAATTCGGCCAGCGCGATGCAGAGGGCCGCGGATCGCAGACCTTCGACTTGCGCACGACCATCCACGCGGTGACGGCGATCGAATCGGCGCTGCTCGACTTGCTCGGACAGCACCTCGAGGTACCGCTCGCCACGCTGCTCGGCGAAGGCCAGCAGCGCGAGGCGGTAGAAGTGCTCGGTTACCTCTTTTTCATCGGCGACCGCAGCAACACCGATTTGCCCTATCGAGGTGAGCCGCAGGCGGGCAGCGCCTGGTTCCGGCTGCGTCACGAACAGACGCTGACGCCGGAGGCCATCGTGCGCCAGGCCGAGGCGGCACACGAGCACTATGGCTTCA
>JAKAIH010000147.1 GCA_021825225.1 Pseudomonadota bacterium | reverse complement strand
GACGTCCGCTTCGCCGCCAATCACCCAAGGTGGGAGCCCGGTGCGTAAATCGCGCACGCCGGGATCTGTGCGGGGGGCATCGGGTAACCGATGTCCCTACCGCGATGATGCCTTCTATTCGTGCCAAGAACATGGTTGGCGCGCGTAATGCGCAATTTCCCTGCCACGCAACTAAGCACTGAAGCGCGTGACCGGATCCTGCCGGTAGAACAGAGCCAACTGGACATACAACGCCGGATAGATCGAGCGCACCGCCTGCGGCATGGTGAAGAAAGCCTCGGACAGGACGGCAAAGAATTCTGCCGGCTGCTCGCTCGCGTAGGGATCGATCACGGTGTCCTCGCCGCGCTCGACCCGGGTGCAGAATTCGTCGTAGGCCGCATCCCAGGCAGCGAGCCACTGTTCCCGGTCCATGCGCGCGTGCGGCAGCGGAAAATCGTCCATGTCGCCGCGATTCATGTGCAGCTTGTGGGCGAATTCGTGGATCACCACGTTGTAGCCGGCATCCCCCAGCTTGATGTCCTGCCAGGACAGGATCACCGGTCCGCCGGGCCAGGCTTCGCCCGAGAGTTCGTCCTCGTATTCGTGCACCACGCCGCTCGCATCCATCTCCTCGCGCCGCACCTTGAATTCGCCGGGATAGATCACGATGCCCACCCAGCCCCGGTAGGCGTCCAGGCCGAGATTGAGAATGGGCAGGCAGGCCTGGACCGCGACCGAAAGGCGCACCGCGTCGCTCGGCACGAAACCGCGCGCGCCGTGCATTTCCTTCTCGTTGAGAAACAGCACCGTGCAATCGTGCAAACGTTGCATTTCCTCCGGCGTCAGTCCGTGCAGGAAGGGCAGGCCGCGGGTGACATGGCGCCACAGCGCCGGATCCAGCGCGGTGCGGCGCAGTGCGCGTTTGCGTTGCCAGGTTTTGAGCAGGCCGGACATATGAATATTATCGCCGATTTGCGTTTGGTCACGGCCGGCTGCTTTGGCCGGGCGATATAATCCCGCCATGGCTACTGTGGCGCAGGCTGCACACGTCGATTTGGCCGAACCGGCGGTGGATGCGATCGCCGCCGGTTTGCCTGAATCCGATGCCCTGCGTCTGCGCCGCGCCTGCGAGTTCGCGGTCTCCATGTATGCGGACAAACGGCTCGGGACCGGCGAGCCGGCGCTGGAACATGCGCTGGGCCTGGCCGGTTCGCTGGCCGCCTTGCGCCTGGACGCGGAGGCGCGCATTGCCGGTATCCTGTTCGCGGCGCCGCAATATCTGGCCGACAGCCAGGACAAGCTCACTGCCGAGTTCGGCCCCGCGGTCGCGGACCTGGTGGCGGGCATCGCCAAGCTGAACCGGCTGCGCGTGGTCACGCGCGCCCTGGCCGGACAGGAAAACGGCGCGGCACACAGCTCGCAGGCCGAAGTGCTGCGCAAAATGCTGCTTGCCATGGTCGAGGACATACGCGTGGTGCTGCTGCGCCTGGCGAGCCGCACCCAGACGCTGCGCTTCATGTCGCGCTCCTCCGACGAGATGCGCCGGCCCTATGCGCAGGAGACGCTGGACATCTACGCGCCTCTGGCCAATCGCCTCGGCATCTGGCAGCTCAAATGGGAGCTGGAGGACTACGCCTTCCGCTACCTCGAGCCCGGGCTGTACAAGAAGATCGCCTCCATGCTGGATGAGAAGCGCGTCGAGCGCGAGAGCTTCATCGCCGCCGCGGTGGCTGCGCTCGAAGCGGAATTGCGGACTACCGGCATCCGCGCCGAAGTCGTCGGCCGGCCCAAGCACATCTACAGCATCTACAACAAGATGCGCGGCAAGGGCCTGGACTTCTCAGAACTCTACGACGTGCGCGCACTGCGGGTGCTGGTGGATTCGGTGAAGGACTGCTATACCGCGCTGGGCGTGGTGCACAATCTGTGGACGCCGATTCCGAAGGAGTTCGACGATTACATTTCGCGCCCGAAGAGCAACGACTACCGTTCGCTGCATACGGCGGTGGTCGGACCGGACGGGCGTGCGCTGGAGGTGCAGATCCGCACCCACGACATGCACCGCCACGCCGAACTCGGCGTGGCCGCACACTGGCGCTACAAGGAAGCCGGCGCAGGCAGGGCGGCGCGGCCGGACCCCTTCGATGAAAAAATAGCCTTGCTGCGGCAGGTGCTTGCCTGGCGCGACGACGTCGCCGACTCGGTCGACTGGGTGGAGCAGTTCAAGCGCACGACGCTGGACGACACGGTCTATGTGCTTACGCCGCAGGGGCGCGTGCTCGATCTGCCGCAGGGGGCTACGCCGGTGGATTTCGCCTACCATCTGCACACCGACCTCGGCCATCACTGCCGCGGCGCCAAGGTCGACGGCGCGATGGTGCCGCTCAATTACAAGCTCGCCAATGGTCAGCGGGTGGAGATCATCGCGGCCAAGACCGGTGGGCCGAGCCGCGACTGGATGAACCCGGCCCTGGGCTACCTGCAAAGCCCGCGCGCGCGCAGCAAGGTGCGGCAATGGTTCAACAGCCAGGCGCTGGCCGAGACTACCGCCCAGGGCCGCGCCATCGTCGAGCGCGAGCTGCAGCGTATAGGCATGACCAGCGCCAATCTGGACCATCTGGCGCAGCAGCTCGGCTACGCCAGGAGCGAGGAACTGTTCGCGGCTGCCGGGCGCGAGGAAATCGGGCCGAAGCAGCTGCAGACTGCGCTGCGCGGCGCCGAGGCGGAGCCTGCACCGCCCGAATCCCTGCTGCCGGGCAAGAGCAAGGCCAACGCCAAGGACGGCGGCATACTGATCGTCGGCATGGACAAGCTGATGACGCAACTGGCCAAGTGCTGCCGCCCGGCGCCCCCGGATGCGATTGCCGGCTTCGTCACGCGCGGCCGCGGGGTGTCGATCCACCGGCGCAACTGCCGCGACCTGCAGCGCCTGGCCGCGCTGCAGCCCGAGCGCATGATCGAAGCAGACTGGGGCCAGCAAAGGGACGGCGTGTTTTCGGTCGATGTCGTGGTGCAGGCGCAGGATCGCCAGGGCCTGCTGCGCGACATCTCGGAAGTGCTGTCGCGCGAGAAAATCAACGTCACCGGGGTCAATACGCAGTCGAAGCAACACCTCGCCTTCATGTCCTTCACGGTCGAGATCTCCGATCTGGAGCAGCTGCAGCGCACGCTGGCGCAGGTGAGGGAAGTGCAGGGCGTGCTCACCGCGAGCAGGCGCTAGTGGAAACCGAACTCAAGCTGCTGCTTGCGCCGCCGGAATTGCGCCGGCTGCGCCGCGATCCGCAGATCAGGGCGCTGCGGCAGGGGCGTGCCGCCACGCGCCGCGTCCACAGCATCTATTACGACACCCCCGAGCGCGCCTTGCTGCGCGCGGGGCTGGCGCTGCGCCTGCGCTGCGACGGCGGGCGCTGGCTGCAGACGCTGAAGACCGAAGGCCGGTCCACGGCCGGGCTGCACCTGCGCGAGGAGTGGGAGTGGCCGCTGGCGCGCGAGGCGCTGGACTTCGGTCTGCTCGCCGCGACGCCGCAGGCGAAGGTGTTTCGCGCGCCGCGGCTGCGCGCGGCGCTCGCGCCCGCTTTTGCGACCGAGTTCACGCGCACCAGCCTGCGCCTGGGTTTCGCCGACGGCAGCCTGGTCGAACTGTGCCTGGACAGCGGCGAAATCCGCAGCGGCCGGCGCTCGAGCCCGATCAGCGAGGCCGAGCTGGAGCTGCTTGCCGGCAGCCCGGTGCGTCTGTTCGAGCTTGCGCTGGAATTGAGCGAACGCCTGCCGCTGCGCCTGGGCCATGCGAGCAAGGCCGAGCGCGGCTACGCGCTCGCGCGCGGACAAGCCGCGCGCCCCGTCAAGGCTGCCGAGCTGGAGCTGGATCAGCAAGGCAGCGTGGCCGCGGCCTTCGCCACTATCGTGCACAGCTGCAGCGCCCACCTGCAGGCGAACGAGGACGGTTTTCTCGCGGGCAGGGATCCGGAATACCTGCACCAGGTGCGCGTCGCCCTGCGCCGCATGCGCGCCTGCTTCAGCCTGTTCAAGGCGGTGCTGCCGCAGCCGGTATTCGCCCCTGTAATCGAGCAGATGCGCCGGCAAGGCGCACCGCTCGGGGCGGCGCGCAACTGGGACGTGTTCGTGCACGACGCCTTGCACGCGCTGCGCGCACAGTGCGCCGACGAAGCGGCGCTGGCGGCGTTCGAGCGGCGCTGCATCAGGCTGGGGCGCACGCGCCTGCGCGCCGCGCAGGACGCAGTCGCCGCCAATGCCTGGCAGCGACTGTGGCTGGAACTGGGGCTGCTGCTGGCGGACGCAGCGTGGCAGCAGGGGGAGACGGCGCTGACGCTGCCTTTGAACGGCTTCGCAGCGGAATTGCTGCAGCAGCGCGCCGCCGCGCTGAAGAAACGCGGCAAACGCCTGGACACGCTCGATAGCGATGGCCGCCATCGCCTGCGCATCGCGGCGAAGAAGCTGCGCTACGCGGCGGAATTTTTCGCCGCGCTGTTCCCGAAGCGGCGCGTGCGGCCTTACGTGCAGTCGCTGGCTGCGATGCAGACGGTGCTCGGCGGCCTCAACGATGCGGCGACCTTGCTGCGCCTGCTGCCGGAAGCGCTCGCGGGGGCGCGCGCGCCCGACCGGCGCGTTGCCGGCATGATCCAGGGATGGAGCGCGGCGAGCACGCACCTGCAGCTGGATGCGCTCGGGCACGCCTGGAGCCATTGGCAGCGGCAAAAGCCGTTCTGGAAATCATCCTAGGCAATTTCCGATAAGGGGGTAGTCATGTTTGAGTCCGCAGAGCTTGGCCACAAAATAACGAAACAGGTCTATGCGAGGCAGGAGCCGAAGTTGCGCGAGGCCCTGCTCAATGCGCAATTCGATCTGGCAGAAGCGAAAAAATTTCCGGTGCTGATCCTGATCGGCGGGGTGGACGGGGCGGGCAAGGGAGAGACCGTCAACCTGCTCAACGAATGGATGGACCCGCGCCACATCCAGACGCGCGCCTTCGGCGACCCCACCGACGAGGAAGCGGAGCGCCCGCGCATGTGGCGCTTCTGGCGCGAACTGCCGCCCAAGGGCAAGATCGGCATCATGTTCGGCTCCTGGTATACCGCGCCGATCGTGAGCCGGGTGCTCGGCCAGTCGGACGACGCTGCGCTCAAGGGCAGCCTGGAAGAAATCGTGCGTTTCGAGAAAATGCTCTGCGACGAGGGTGTGCTGCTGCTGAAGTTCTGGTTTCATTTGTCCAGGAAGCAGCAGAAGGACCGCATGCAGGAACTGGAGAAGGACCCGCTCACACGCTGGCGCGTGACCAAGTTCGACTGGGAGCGCTTCAAGATGTACAACGCCTTCCGCCAGATCTCCGAGCGCGCGCTGCGCGAGACCAGCGTCGCCAACGCGACCTGGACCGTGGTCGAAGGCGCCGATTCGCGCTATCGCAGCATCACCGTCGGCAAGCTGCTGCTCGAGGCGATGAGAAAGCGGCTGGAGAAAAGCAACTACAAGGAGCGCCGGGTGCAGGCGCCGCCGCTGGCCTCGGACAATCTCGGGTTGTTGCGCGAGCTCGACATGACGCAGAAGGTCGCCAAGGAAAAATACGACACCCAATTGGAAAAATGGCAGGGCCGGCTGAATCTGCTGTCGCGCGAGAAACGCTATTTCAAGAAGCACTCGCTGATCCTGCTGTTCGAAGGTTCGGACGCGGCGGGCAAGGGCGGGGCGATCCGGCGCATCACCGGCGCCATCGATGCGCGCCATTTCCAGGTGGTGCCGGTGGCGGCGCCGACCGAAGAAGAGCGCGCGCAGCCCTATCTGTGGCGCTTCTGGCGCCATGCGCCGCGGCGCGGGCGCATCACCATCTTCGACCGCTCCTGGTACGGGCGCGTGCTGGTGGAGCGCGTGGAAGGGTTTTGCGGCGTCGCCGACTGGATGCGCGCCTACAGCGAGATCAACGACTTCGAGGAGCAGATGGCGCGCGGCGGCGCGATCGTGTGCAAGTTCTGGCTGCAGATCACGGCGGAGGAGCAGCTCAAGCGCTTCACCCTGCGGCAGAAGACCAGCTTCAAGCGCTTCAAGATCACCGAGGAAGACTGGCGCAACCGCAAGAAATGGAACGAATACGAGCAGGCGGTGTGCGACATGATAGACCGCACCAGCACCGACATTGCGCCCTGGACCGTGGTCGAGGCCGAGGACAAGTATTTCGCGCGCGTCAAAATCCTCAAGACCATCGTTGAGCGCATGGAGCGCAATCTTTAGCCCGGCGATGGGGCAAATCCGGCATCGCGGCGATCCGGGGGATCAGCCGCAGGGCGATGGCCGTTCCGCAGCTAGGCCAGGGGCAGATTGAAACTGCGCCTGACCATGATGCAGTCCTCCGATCCCGGCTGAAATTCGCGGCATACCAGGGGCCGGTGGGCATAGACGCTGCAGTGCGCGGCGCTGCCGAGTTCGCCCGTGAGCGCGGCGCAGCGCTTGCCATGGCACAGCATGCGCCCGTGCTCGAAATCGATCAGGTCCTCCGGGATGCCCTCCCCGTCTCCGTCGCCGATGAATGTCGGCCAGGTTTCTGAGTAGGCGCAGCAAGCGCCGCAGGCCAGGCAGTCAGGAATCATGGGGCTGCGAATTTTTCATGGTGGCCAATGTTATCAGCCTGATTCAGTGTTGAGCAGATAGAAGCACGCTGGATCGGTATGCGTGCGCATTGAAGATGTCTGCCTTGGATTGCAGGATGATTGAGAAACTATTTCAGGCTTGTCGGAATTGCCCGCTGATTTAGGGGAGTATGAGGGACTGCATCTCCCCGTTTTGAATCGAGCTCCGCGCGTGGCAGCCGCCCGCGCCGATAATTGGGACGGCGTTGCGTTGAAAGCCTTGCTCGCACATGCGGTCCATCCGGCGCGGATCGCTGCGGGGTCGCGCCGAGGTGTGACACGGAAGTGAAACATTTATTACCGATAATGCGGCGCGGCGCGGCGATCGTTGC
>JAKAIH010000146.1 GCA_021825225.1 Pseudomonadota bacterium | reverse complement strand
CCGTGGCGGTTCAGGGTCGCCTCCCGCCGCCGGCGGTTCTCGCATGCAAAGTTTGGCGGAAATTGCAGTCAACTGCAGGCGTGGCGGGCAGCAATCGGCCATCATGAGACGCTGGCGAGTCAGGGAAGTTGCCGCACAGAGCGTCCGGTCCGAAGGCGATATGGTCAAAGGTCTCGCCAAGTTAGGAAACCGCTTGCGCCATGACCAGTAGATCAAGTGTGTTGACGCAAGCCCCTCAGGACTGCAGGGCGACTACTCCCCAATGACTCAGCGATTCTACCGCAGTCTCTTTGATTTCCGTTAGCAATCTGGCTCAGATTGGGCTCTGCGTTCAACGCAGGGCTGAGTGTTTGGCCAGTGCCTTCTCATAGCGTACCGCCTCGAAATTCGCTTGCCGCAGAAGCAGGGCAGGCGCCTTAGAAAAGGGTCCTGTAAAAAAGGCCTTGACGCCATCAGATGCGAATGGTTATCATTTGTGGAACAGGAGCTGCCATGAAAAACCTAATTTACTTGCTTTGCGCACTTTCTCTTTCCGTCTGGGCTGCCAACCCCGAGTTTGCGCTGGTCATCCGCGACCACCGCTTCGAGCCGGCGGAAATTCGCATTCCGGCCGGCCAAAAAATCAAATTGATCGTCCACAACCAGGACGCCACCCCGGAAGAATTTGAAAGCCACGAACTCAATCGGGAGAAGATGATCGCCCCTGGCGGCAAAGTAATCATCTTCATCGGCCCTCTCGCTCCCGGCCGCTACCCCTTCGTCGGCGAGTTCCATGAAAAAACGGCCCGTGGCGCCATCATCGCGGAGTAAGCCCACATGCTCGGTTCAGCCATCATCGTTTTCCGCGAAACCCTCGAAGCCGCACTAATTATCGGCGTTATCGCCGCAGCTACGCGTGGTCTCCCATTTCGCAACGCCTGGTTGCTCGCCGGCATCGGCGCTGGTGTTGTTGGTTCGCTGATCGTCGCTTCCCTCACAGGGCAGATCGCCCAACTGGCGGAAGGCGCCGGTCAGGAACTGTTCAACGCCAGCGTTCTAGGTCTCGCCGCAGCGATGCTGGCCGGTCACAACATCTGGATGGCACGTCACGGCGTGCAACTCGCCATGAGCGCCAAACAATTGGGCCAAGAGGTCGTCACAGGCAGCCGCGCAATGTCGGCGCTGGGTGTGGTGATTGCATTGTCGGTTCTCCGAGAGGGCTCGGAAACTGCGCTCTTCCTCTACGGACTCCTCGCGGGCGGCGCGGAATCCCCCACCACTGTACTTAGCGGTGGCGCCACCGGCCTCTTCGTCGGCGTCATTGCCGGTTACGGGCTCTATGCGGGCATCCTGCGCGTTCCAGTCCGCCTATTCTTCGCCCTCACCAGCGGCCTCATTCTACTGCTGGCCGCAGCCATGGCCAGCCAGGCGGCTCGCTTTCTGGTCCAAGCCGATGTTCTGCCAAGCCTTGGAAATCCTCTCTGGAACACCTCCTGGCTTCTCGACAATACCTCCATGGTCGGCCGTTTCCTGCACGCGCTCGTCGGTTATGAAGCGATGCCCTCAGGCATTCAAGCCGTGTTCTATACGGCAACACTGACCCTCATTCTCGCCGGCATGTGGCTTTTCCGCGTCCGGCCATCGTCTCCCTTTACCACCTGAAAGGAAGTTCCATGAAATTCTACGCGCCGATTCTGATCGCGGGGGCTCTGCTGAGTCCATTGCTCGCCTACGCCGGGCCGTCCGATTACGTCTACACACCTACTGTCGAATACGGCGAGAAGGAAATCGATTTTAAGGCCGGCACCGCCCGCAAAGGTGATGATCCCCGCAGCTCTGCTGCAAGCATTGGCTTCGGCTACGGCGCCAAGGAGTGGTGGTTCACCGAAATCTACCTAAAGTACAAGCGCGAAAGCAACGAGAGCGTCAAGTACGACGCCATCGAGTGGGAAAACAAGTTCCAACTCACCGAAACAGGTAAGTATCCCGTGGACGTAGGTTTCCTTTTGGAAATAGAACGCCCCACCGATCGCGCCGAGGGCTGGGAAATAAAATGGGGTCCACTCTTCCAAACCGAGTTCGGCAAGGTCCAGCTCAATGCCAACGCCCTCTTCAAACGCCACTACCGGGTCGAGGAGCCCAGCGAAATACAATTCCTCTATCAATGGCAAGCAAAGTACCGCTGGCTGCCCCAATTCGAGTTCGGTCTCCAGGGTTTCGGCGAGATGGGTAAGTGGACCAGTTGGGCGGACAAGGACGAACGAAGCCATCGCGCCGGACCTGCGGTGTTCGGCAAACTTCCCCTCGGGGGGCGGCAGGCGATCAAGTACAACGCCGCTTGGCTGTTAGGCACCTCCAAGGCCGCCCCCGACCATACCCTCAGGTTGCAGGTCGAATACGAGTTTTGAACGCCCCATCGACCTGACTGACGAGATAAGCAAAGCGTGGACAGACGCTCAGCCCGACGATCGATTGATTTTGGCGACCGTCTCCTCCACCCCATAGAGCGGCCGGTCGATCGATTCCGACACGAGTGACGGCTCCGGGTCGACAGCAGGCGTTGAGCGGCAGTTCCACAATCCGACGATTGCTTTCGCGAGTAGCCCTTCCTAGCCATCCTCCCCAATGGCGCCGCTGCCGCGACGACGGTGCTCCAAGTAAAGCTGCGCCGCGCCCCATGCGTAGGCAACGAGCATCACGAACAAGCCCAGCGTGTGCGCGATCCTCGCAATCAGATGCGCCTTCCTGATCAGCCCGAGGTCACCGAGGATATTCTGCCAGTCGTGACCGTCGGATTCGGCGCCGGTTTTTCCGCCGAGCAGCATCATCTTCGGATCGAAGGCGTCCCAGATATAGGGCGCGACATCAATGATGGAAACCGCAGCCCACCACAGCATGAGCGAGGCGGCGAAGTTGTCGCGCCGGCTGCCGCCGAAACCGAACACGAACGAGGCCATCAGCACGAGCGGCAGCAGCACCTGCGCGAGGCTACCGCCGAGTATGGACATGAAGCGGCCGAAGGGAATGAACAGCAGGTGCCCCGCCTCGTGGATCGGCAGCACGATCAGGTGCATGAACGAACTCATGATGTCGGCGTCGCCTACGTCCATGGCATACAGGCGCCAACCCCAGATGAAGAAGAACGCGTAGGCGATGCAGCGGCCGTAAAAGCCGATGCTGTCCACGCGCGCCGGCACATACAGCAGCCGGTCGAGCAACACGGTGCGTTCCGCTGCGGGCTTGGCCGCCGGCGCAGGCGCAGGCTTGCGCTGCTGCGCACCAAGGCACTTCGCGAAAATCAGGCCGCAGGCCGGACAGCGCTCCGGCATTTCAGTCTCGCCGGGCTTGCGCTCGTAGTTGCATTTCGGGCATTTCTGGAACATCCGCGCCCGCTCCCCACCGCGATGCGCTGCTCAAGCCAGCCGCTTTCCGCTAAAATAACACTTTGCGCATTGCTTTGAAGGAGTTCGCGATAATGTCGATGGCCGACCGCAACGGTTATATCTGGTACGACGGCAAGCTGGTGCCCTGGCGCTCGGCTACCACCCACGTGCTCACCCACTCGCTGCACTATGGCCTGGCGGTGTTCGAAGGCATCCGCGCCTACAACACCGTCGGCGGCACGGCCGTATTCCGCCTGCCGGAGCATATCGACCGCCTGTACAACTCGGCGCACATTTACATGATGAAAATTCCCTACAGCAGGGAAACCATCATCGAAGCGCACAAGGAAGTGGTGCGCGCGAACAAGCTCAAGGAATGTTACCTGCGCCCGATCGCCTTCTACGGCTCGGAGAAAATGGGTGTCTCCCCGAAAGGCGCGACGGTGCATGTCGCCATCGCCGCCTGGCCCTGGGGCGCTTACCTCGGCGCGGAAGCGCTGGAAAAGGGCATCCGCGTCAAGACCTCGTCGTTCGCGCGCCACCATGTGAACGTGTCGATGTGCCGCGCCAAGTATTCTGGCACCTACGCCAACTCCATCCTCGCCAGCCAGGAAGCGCTCGACAACGGTTACGACGAGGGCCTGCTGCTCGATGTCGACGGCTTCGTCGCCGAGGGCGCGGGCGAGAACCTGTTCCTGGTCAAGAACGGCTGCATCTACGAACCGGAGCTGACCTCGGCGCTGATGGGCATCACCCGCGACAGCGTGATCGCGCTCGCCACCGAGCTGGGCTACACGGTCACGCCGCGGCGCATCACCCGCGACGACTTGTACATCGCCGATGAAGCCTTCTTCACCGGAACCGCAGCCGAAGTCACACCGATACGCGAAGTCGACGGACGCAAGATCGGCGCCGGCCGCCGCGGTCCGGTTACGAAGAAGCTGCAAAACGCATTCTTCCGGGTGGTCAACGGCCAGGACCAGCGTCACGCCGGCTGGCTCGCAGCCGTTGCCGCAGGCAAGTCCAAGTCCGCCGCAGGCAAAGCCAAGTCCGCCGCGGGCAAAGCCAAACCTGCCGCTGCCAAGTCCGCAAACAAGGGGAAACGCTGATGTCCGCCGCCACGCAGCAACTGCCGCGCACAGTCGAGGTCACCGAAAAGGACCTGCCGCTGGAATGCCCCATGCCCTCCACGCCCGTATGGAACCTGCATCCGCGCGTGTTCCTCGACGTAGCCAGGTCGGGCGAACTGCTCTGCCCCTACTGCGGCACGCGCTACGTGTACAAGGGTGCCCCGCCCAAAGGGCACTAAAGGCGCGCCGGGAATGAGCCGTGAGGAGCGGGGAGAACAAGGCGCCTCTCTCCGCGCCCTCTTCGCTCCTCGCGACTCAACCGATGCCGCGCATTCTGATCGTCGCCCCGTCCTGGATCGGCGACACCCTGCTGGCGCAGCCGCTGCTGCGCCGCCTGCATGAAAGACTCGGCCGCGTCCGCATAGACGCGCTGGCGCCGCCCTGGTGCGGCCCGCTGCTCGTGCGCATGCCCGAGATCGACGAAGTGATCGCTGCGCCGTTCGCGCACGGCGAGCTGAAGCTGCGCGCGCGCTGGAAACTCGGACGCGAACTGGCGCAGCGGCGCTACGACCAGGCCATCATCCTGCCGAACAGCTTCAAGTCGGCGCTGATACCGTTTTTCGCCGACATTCCGCTGCGCACGGGCTACGCCGGCGAATTCCGCTATGGCCTGCTGAATCTGATGCACAAGCTCGACAAGGCGAAGCTGCCGCTGATGGCCGAGCGCTACGCCCAGCTCGCGGAAAAACCGGGAGCGGAGCTGCCGCGTCCGCTGCCCCGGGTGCACTTGCAGACGGATCCGGTCAACACCGCGCGCACCACCGCAAGGCTCAATCTGGACCGCTCGCGCCCGGTCGCCGTGTTCTGCCCCGGGGCCGAGTACGGGCCGGCAAAGCGCTGGCCGGTGCAGCATTTTGCCGCGCTCGCGCGCGAACTGGCCGCGCGCAACTACGCCGTCTGGCTTATCGGCTCGGCCAAGGACGCGCAGCTGGGCGAGGAAATCCGCGCGCAGTCCGCAGGCTTGTGCGACAACCTGTGCGGCCGGACCGAGCTCGCCGCCGCGATCGACCTCATATCCTGCGCCAGGCTGGTGGTGAGCAACGACTCGGGGCTGATGCATGTCGCCGCCGCGCTGGGCAAGCCGCTGATCGCGCTGTACGGTTCATCCAGCCCCGCGCACACCCCGCCGCTGTCGCTCGCGTCGCAGCCCGGATCGGCGCGCATCGTCAAGATCGACATCGCGTGCAGCCCCTGTTTCGCGCGCAGCTGTCCGCTGGGACATTTCAAGTGCATGAACGAGCTGCTGCCGGCGCAGGTGCTGGCCGAGATCGACGCCCTGCTCGAACCCCGGCCCGCCGCGACCTGATCGCCGGGACCGCTGCGTAGCGGATCACGCAGATAGATTGTTTGCGAGGCGTGCGATCACGGCGCACAGCTCATCCACGGTATTGGGCTTGTAGATCAGTTCGCTCACTCCGGCAAGCGGCGCCTGGGCGCGCAGCTCTTCGGTGATGTAACCCGAGGCCAGGACCACGGGCAGATCGGCGCGGATCGCGCGCAGCGCGCGCGCCACCTCCAGCCCCGACGTGTCCGGCATGTTGAAATCGGTGACCGCCAGGTCGAACGCCTGCGGCTGCGCACGCATGGCCGCGAGCGCCTCGCGTGCGTCGGTGTGACAGCTCACGCGGTAGCCCTGCCGCTCGAGCAGGCGCTTCATCAGGAACACGATCGCCTCGTCGTCGTCGATGAACAGGATCGATCTGCCTTCTCCCTGCGGCACCGCGGCCGCGTCGCTTTCCTTGTGCGCCACGCGAGCTTCCGGCCGAATCCCCGGCAGCGGAATTTCCTGCACCGGCGATGCCGGGAAATAGACGCGAAATGTGGCGCCCTCGCCCGGGGCGCTGCGCACGGCGATGCTGGCCGCGTGCTCCTGCACGATGCCGTGCACCACCGCCAGGCCCAGACCCGTGCCCTTGCCCACCGGCTTGGTGGTGAAAAACGGTTCGAAGATGCGCGAGCGCGTCGCCTGGTCCATGCCCGGCCCGGTGTCGCGCACCGTGAGGCAGGCGTACGGTCCCGGCTTGAGCGCAACGCGCCCGCCTTTCGAACGGCGCTCCGGCCCTTTGTACGGCGCCCCAGTGGCGATGTGCAGCGCCAGGCCCAGCTCGATCGTGGCCGGCCACTCCTGCCCCTGCATGGCCTGCCACGCGTTCGCGCACAGATTGAGCAGCACCTGCTGCACCTGGGTCGGATCGGCGAGAACCGGCGGCGCGTCCGGCGCGCAGTGCACGCTCAGGCTCACTCCCGCGGGCAAGGTGGCGCGCAGCAGGCGCGCCGATTCGTGCACCACCGGCGCGAGCGATATCACCTGGCGCTCGAACACCTGGCGCCGGCCGAAAGCGAGGATCTGCTGCACCAGATTTTTTGCCCGGCGGCTCGCCTTGCGGATCTCGTCCAGGCTCTCCCGCGCCGCATGTCCGGGCCCAACGTCCTGCAGCGCCAGTTCCGCGTTGCCCATGATCGTCGCCAC
>JAKAIH010000145.1 GCA_021825225.1 Pseudomonadota bacterium | reverse complement strand
TCTCTCGAACGCACGGCTCTACGTGCAGCAGCAGCTCGAATCGCATTCGCAGGATGCGGCGACGTCGCTGGCGCTGTGGCTGTCGACGGTGAAGCCGTTCGAGGACCGCGCGCTGATCGAAACCGTGGTCAATACCGCCTTCGACCGCGGCTACTATCAGTCCATACGCGTGGTTTCGGTCAGCGGCGAAACCCTGGTGGCGAAAGAGTTGGCGCCGGCGCAGGGCGGGGTGCCCGTATGGTTCACACGACTGTTTCCGCTGCACCCGCCCAGCGCCGAGTCCCTGATCAGCTCGGGCTGGCGCCAGCTCGGACGCGTGCTGGTGACCAGCCATCCGAATTTCGCCTACCTGCAGCTGTGGCACACGGCAGTGCAGACCCTGGCATTGCTGCTGCTCGTATACGTGCTGGCGCTGGTCGCGCTGCGCGCCTTCCTCTCCACCATACTGCGCCCCTTGGGCGAAATCGAGCAGGCGGCCACCGCCATCGGCGAGCGCGATTTCAGGACCATCGCCCTCGCCCCCAAGGCGCGCGAACTCGGGCGCGTGGTCGCCGCGATGAACAGCCTGTCGGCGAAAATCAGGCATCTCATAGAGGACGAATCGTCGCGTGCGGAGAATCTGCAGCGCGAAGCCTATCGCGATACGGTCACCGGCCTGCTCAACCGCCGCGGCCTGGAGCACGAACTGCATGGCCTGTTCCGCGCCGAGCGCGACATCTTTTCCGGCGTGTTCGTGCTGCTCGAACTGGAGCGCTTCAAGGAATACAACCTGCGCCGCGGTTACCAGCGCGCCGACGAGTTGCTCGCGCTGTTGGCGCAGACCGTCGCCGGCGCGGGCGCGGGCGCGGCGCAGGCGGTTTGTGCGCGCTTCGGCGGGGCGAGCTTCGCTCTGGCCGCGGTCAACCTCGATGCCGCGGCGGCGCGTGTTCTGACCGGGAACATCAGTTCCCGCGTCGAAGCTGCCATCGCCGAGCAAGGCCTGAGCGGCGAAATCGAATTCCATTGCGGCGCGGCGCATTTCGAGGCAGGCGCGCCGCCGCTGCCCGAGCTGCTGGCCGCGGCGGACCTGGCGCTGACCCGGGCGCAGGAAAAAGGTCCCGACAGCTTCGACCTGATCGCGCTCGCCGAACTCGACCGGCGCGGCCGCGGCTCGCTTGCATGGCGCGAGCAGATCGAGGCCGCGATCAACGGCGGCAAGCTTGCGCTATATGCGCAGACCGTTCTCAGCCTGCCCGCGCGCACACCGATGCAAAGCGAGGTGGTCACGCGCCTGCTCGAGGACGGCAGCAGCCCGGTGCCGGCGGCGCAATTCCTGCCGATGGCCGCGCGCCACGGCCTGATGCCGCGCCTCGATGGGCGTCTGCTCGAGCTGCTGATCGCCCGCATCGACGCCGGCGCGCGCCTCGCCCCGGCGATCGCGCTCAACATCTCCGCGCAGACCGTCGCCGATGCCAGCGCCCGCCGCCGCCTGCTCGATGTGCTGCAAGGCCGGCGCGACATCGCCCGGCGCCTGGTGTTCGAAATGACCGAATTCGGCGTGATCCAGGCCCCGGCCATGAGCCTGGCGTTCGCCGCCGAAGTGCGGCGCCTCGGCGCGCAGTTCGCGATCGATCATTTCAACCTGCACCGCGATTCGCTCAGGCTGCTGAACCAGTTGCTGCCGCAATATGTCAAGCTGGCGCCGGCGTATACGAACGAACTGAGCCAAAACCAGGACAGCCGCTTCATCGTGTCCTCGCTCATCCGCATCGCGCAGCCGCTGGAAATCGGCGTCATCGCGCAGTCGGTGGAGTCCGAATCGCTGATTTCGCTGCTGCAGGAAATGGGATTTTCCGGCTACCAGGGCTATGCCAACGGCCGGCCGGCACCGATCGCTTGAGCATTGCGGCGAGAGGACGTGCGCGCAAGCGCGCAAGTTCGCAATAACGGCGGCGCGATTGGAATCGCCGCGTATAGTGCCTGGCCGGTCAGTCCTTGCGCCCGGTATCGGCGGCCAGGCCCGCGGCCTCGATGCCATAAACTGCGCAGATTTCGTCGTTGTCGGAGGTGTCGCCGCTGATCCCGACCGAACCGATCAGCTGCCCTTCGCGGTTCTTGACCAGCACGCCGCCGGGCAGTGGAACCATGCGTCCGGCCGACATCGCATTCAATGCGGTGAAAAATATCGGCATCTGCTCGGCGCGCCGCGCCAGCTCGCGTCCGCCGAAGCCCATGCCCAGCACCCCCCAGGCCTTGCCCAGCGCAATCTCCGGGCGCAGCAAACTCGCCCGGTCTTCGCGCTTCAGCACTTTCATCTGCCCGCCGGCGTCGAGTACGACGATGGTCAGCGGCGCCAACTTCAACTCCCGGCCTTTGTGCAATGCCTGGTCGGCGATCACATCGGCTTGTTCGAGCAAGATCGATTCCACGCTAAGCCCCTCTATCAGTTTGATGACGAACCGGATGGGCCGCGCTCCAGGCGCGCCATCTCTTCGAACACGGCGCAGACCGCGGCGGTGTCCTCGCCTCCCCTGCCCTGCGCCATCGCGGCGGTGTAGTAAGCCGCTGACGCCGCGAGCAGCGGCGTCGGACAGCCGAGCCGCGCGGCAAATTCCCCGATGATTTTCATGTCTTTCTGCCAGATCTCCACCTTCATCGTGGCCGGTTCGTATTCGCCGCGAACCATCAGCGGGCCGCGCACCTGAAACATGCGCGAACTGCCGGCGCCGTCGCCGACCACGTCGTAGATCTGCTGCGCATCCAGTCCGGATTTCATCCCGAGCACGAACGCCTCGGCAGCCGAGACATTGTGGATCGCCACCAGCAGGTTGGCGACGAACTTCATCTTGCTGCCGTTGCCGAAGGCGCCCAGATAATGCTGCGAGCGCGCGAAGCCCGCGAACACCGGCGCGCAGCGCGTACAGGCCGCGGCATCGCCGCTGGCATAGACCGACAGATCCTTGGTCGCGGCCTGGGCGCCGGTGCCGCTCAGCGGACAGTCGAGCACGGTGACGCCGCACTGCCGGCACCGATCGTGCACGCGCTGCTTGTCCTCGAGCGGGAAAGTGCTGGCCTCGACCAGTATCAGATCGCTGCGGCCCGCGGCGAGGATGCCTTCAGCCCCGCTCACCACCTCGTCCAGTGCGGCGACGCTGGGCAGCACGCTGATGATGATGCCCGCCTGTTGCGCGACCTCGCGCGCCGAGCGCGCAGGCGTGCCTCCGGTCTGCGCAAATGCGTCCAGCCTTTCAGCGGAAACGTCAAAACCGATGACCTCGAAACCGGCCTGGAGCAGGTTCGCCGACATCGCCGAACCCATGATTCCCAGACCCAGCATGCCGACACTAGGCTTCATTGCGTTTTCCATTGAAAGTCCCCATCTGCGCTACATGATGACCGAGGGAATCCAGGTGCTCAGCGGCGGGTAGGCGATGATGATCAACAGCGCCAGCCCGAGCATGAACAGGAAGGGGATGGAACCAACGAATATGTCTTCGATCTTGACCGCACTGCCCAGGGACGATTTCATCGCGAACACCACCATGCCGAAAGGCGGCGTGAGCAGGCCGATCTCGATGGCGACGATGCTGACCATGCCGAACCAGATCGGGTCGTAGCCGAGCTTGGTCGCCACCGGAAACATGATCGGTATGGTCAACAGCAGAATAGACACCGAGTCGATGATCATGCCGAGCAGCAGGAACACGACGATGAACATGGCGATGATCGCCATCGGCGGCACCGGCAGCGCGGCGGCCCAAATGCTCATTTTGGAGGCGAGGCCGGAAATTGTGAGCATGCGGCTGTACATCTGCGCCGCGATCAACAGCAGGAAGATGCTCGCCGTGGTGCGCCCGATTTCGCCCAGCAGACCGACCATGTTTTTCCAACTGAACTTGCGGTTGACGATCACCAGCACCATGGCGCCGGCGGCGCCGATGCCGCCCGCCTCGGTCGGCGTGAAAAAGCCGCCGTAAATGCCGCCCAGCACCAGGCCGATCAGCAGGATCACGCCCCAGGGCTTGAACGCGGCGCGCAGCGCTGTGCGCCGGTCGAGTTTGGGCATTTTCTCCAGCTGCCCGCCCAGGCGCGGCGTGAAATACACCATCAGCCAGATGCCCAGAGACAGAATCGACGTGACCAGCAGGCCGGGGCCGATGCCGGCGGCGAACAGGCGTCCGATCGACTGCTCGGTCAGCACGCCATAGACGATCATCAGAATCGACGGCGGGATGAGCATGCCGAGGATCGCGCTGCCGGCGACAATGCCGTAGCTGAATTTGCGGTCGTAATTGAGTCGCTCCATCTCAGGGATCGCCAGTTTGGAGAACACCGCGGCCGAAGCCACCGACACGCCGGTAATCGCAGCGAATACCGCGTTGGCGATGACGGTGGCGATGCCGATGCCGCCGCGGATGCGCCCGAACACGACCTGGGCGGAATTGAACAGGTCGCGCGTGGCCCCGGACAGCGTGGCCAGGATGCCCATCAGCACGAACAGCGGGATCACCGCGAACACGTAATCCATCACTGCACTGTAAGCGGTGGTATTGAGCAGGCTGATGGCGACGTGCAGCTTGCCGGTGATGCCCCAGATGCCGACGACGCTCAGCAGCGCGAGCGCCACGCCGATATGCACGCCCAGCAACACCAGCACGAATACGAACGCGACCGTGATCAGCGCGATAGTGGTCGGTTCCATCAGAACTCCGCCTCGGCCTGGTGCAGGGTCTTGCCGCGGATTAGGTCGACCAGCGTGATCAGGAACTGGATCGCGGTCAGCGCCGCGCCGAGCAGCACCAGCGTGCGAACCGGCGCGGTCGGAACCCTGACCGGTTCCTCGCCTTCGAATTCGCCGATGCGCCAGGCTTCGGTCATCGCGTCCCAGCCGGAATAGACGATCAGCGCGAACATGAGCGCGCCGAGGACACAGGCCACGATTTCGAACGTGCGCCGCGCCGCCGGCGGCATGCGATCGACCAGGATGGTCGAGCGCAAGTGCGCGCCGATCCTGAGCGTATGCGCCATCTGGCACCACACCAGGCCGACCACGGATATCTTGACGATCTCGGGCACGCCGAACAGCGGCGAACTGAAAAAGGCGCGGCCGACCACGTCGACGGTGATCAGCAGCATGATCACCAGCACCCAGAGCGCGCCGATGATATTGAGCGATGCCATCAGGCCGTGCAACAACCTAAGCAAGGTCTTCATGGAATTCCCGTGAAAAATTGGGCGCCGTCCCCGGCGCTTTGCTGCTCCGGGGACGGCAGGCAGGGAAGAGGTTTACTTGATCTTCCAGTCGCGCGGCAGCTTGACGCCCGAGGCCTTCAATTCCTTGATGTAGGCGCCAATGGCTTTGCCCGGCTGACCGGCTTTGTTGATCTCAGCCGTGCGCTGATTCGGAATATCCGGCAGCGCGTTGGCCCATTTCACCTTCTCCGTATCGCTGAGCGCGCGCACATTCACGCCGGCGGCCTTCATGATTTCGATGCTCTTCTGCCCTTTCTCCAGCGCGGCCTTGGACTCGACCTCGGTGTATTCCTTGCCGACTTCGAGCATGATGTCCTGCACCGCTTTGGGCAGTTTCTTCCAGGTGTCCTTGTTGATGGTGATCAGCACGTTCGGGACCGCGCCGAAATCGGTGAAGGTGTAATTCTTCGCCACCTCGTGCAGCTTGAACCCGACGGTCGCATCGGGAAACATGATCCAGCCGTCGTAGACACCGGTCTGGAACGAGGTATAGGCCTCGTTGAGGTTGGATTGCACCGGAATCGAACCGACCGCCTGCAGCCACGGAATGTTCGGACCGGCGGCCGCGATCTTGTGGCCCTTGAGCTGTTCCACCTTGTCCCAGGCGAAGGTGGTCAGCATGTTGTAGTTGCCGACGGTGCCGATCGCGAGAAACACCTGGTTGTACTTGGTCTCGAGCATTTTCTTCAGTTCCGGCACGCCGTCGTAGACCTTGCGCGCGGCCCTGGCCGCGACCACTGGGTCAGGCGTTCCGAAGGGAACGAAATACGCAAAATTCTGCGCCATCAGCTTGGTCGGCTCGAACGGCACGTGCAGGTCCGCAATATCGACCAGCCCGCTCTCCACCGCCTCCAGGCACTCGCCCAGCTTGCACACCGAACCGCCATAGGCGCTCACCCACTCGATCTTGTGGCCGGTCTTCTGCTCGACCCGCTTGGCGATCTCCGGCGCGAGGAAGTCGCGCATGGTGGTGATCCAGATGGCGGCGTCGGCCGGATGGCCTGAGCCGATAGTCAGCCTGAACGTGTCGGCAGTTGCGGTGCCCGCGCCCGCGAGCACCAGCGTCGCCGCAGTGATGGCCTTCAAGACTGCATGCTTCATGATATTTTCCTCTCCCTTTGCTTTTGCAATATGAAATCAGCGCGAATCGCGCCCGGAAAACCTGCCGATGCACTGTACCCGATCAGTCCCGGTTTCTGGTCCGCAATTGCGGCGCCGATTGATCCAGATCAACTCAGCGCGGCCGCTGCACCCCGCGCCTGCGCCTGCTGAAGGACGCACACCAAATTGCGGTCGCCGTAGACATTGTCCGCACGTCCGACCGGCGGCCAGTACTTGTGTGCGCGCAGGCCGGCAAGCGGATACGCCGCGAGTTCGCGCGTATAGGCGTGCGGCCAGGCATCCGCGCACACCATGGCCGCGGTATGCGGCGCGTTCCTGAGCGGATTGTCCTCGCGCTCGAGCCGGCCTTCCGCCACCGCGCGAATTTCTTCGCGTATCGCGATCATGGCGTCGATGAAGCGATCCAGTTCCGCCTTGGACTCGCTTTCGGTAGGCTCCACCATCAATGTGCCCGCCACCGGAAACGAGGTGGTGGGCGCGTGAAAGCCGTAATCCATGAGCCGCTTGGCGACGTCTTCGACGCCGATGCCGCTGGCCTCCTTCAGCGGCCGCAGATCGAGTATGCATTCGTGCGCAACCAGCCCGCCCGGTCCGCTATAGAGCACCGGATAGTGCGGCGCCAGGCGCCTGGCCAGGTAGTTGGCGTTCAGGATCGCCACTTCG
>JAKAIH010000144.1 GCA_021825225.1 Pseudomonadota bacterium | reverse complement strand
CCAGCAGACCTGCCGCGACCGCGATGGAGTTGCTGCCGGATTGGCCGCGCGATTTTGTTTGGGCATATACTGGCACGCAACAGCGTTCGGCACATGAGATCCCAGTACATGGACGACAGCGTCATCTGCGCCATGGCCAAGTGGCCGAACGTGCCCGCCGTTTACGGCTGGCTCGCGCTCGACCGGCGCGGCCAGTGGTCGATCAAGAACGCAGCTAGCGCCAGCTTCGAGCGTGTCGCCAACACCAAGCTGATCGAATTCATCGGCCGCAATTACGCGCATGACGATGCGGGGCGCTGGTATTTCCAGAACGGGCCGCAGCGCGTGTACGTTTCGCTCGCCTACACGCCGCTCGTGTATCGCATCGCGTCTGCGCATCTGCTCGCATTCGAGACGCACACCGGCGCCGCTTGCGCCGATTTGCAGGCCGTGTACCTGGACGAAACGGGAAACCTGCTGCTGCTCACCGAGCATGGTCCCGGACTGCTGCTCGATCGCGACCTGCCGCGCGCGCTGGAGGCGCTGTCGTACGCGGACGGCCATGTGCTCGACGAAGAACGCCTGGTCGCTTTGATCGAAGAGGACGGCGACGCGGCGGGGGTGTACTTCAATACCGGCGCCGCGAGCCTGCCGCTCGTGCGCATCCGCGCGGAAGAGGCGCCGCAGCGCTTCGGCTATGTGCTCGATCCGCAGCCCTAGCCCGCGACGAGGACCACCTTGCCCTTGACCTTGCGCTCCATCACGTCCTTCAGGGCACGCGCCGCCTGTTCCAGCGGATAGGCGGCGCTGACCAGCGGCTTGAGCTTGCCGCTGGCGATCCAGCCCAGCAGTTCGCGCACGTTGGCCTCGTTCTTCTGCGGTTCCTTGCGCGTGAAATTGCCCCAGAACACGCCGACGATGGAGAAGCCTTTCAACAGCGGCAGGTTGAGCGGAATTTTCGGAATTTCACCGCCGGCGAAACCGATCACGAGATAACGCCCGCCCCAGGCCATGTCGCGCATCGCCGGTTCGGCGAACTTGTCGCCCACCGGATCGTAGACCACATCCACGCCTTTGCCATCGGTGATGCGCTTCACCGCCTCGCGCAAATCCTCGTTCGAATAATTGATGGTGGCATCCGCCCCCAGCTGCCTGCACGCCGCGAGCTTGTCCTCGCTCGATGCGGCGGCAATCACGCGCGCGCCCATGAGCTTGCCCAGCTCCACTGCGGCGCTGCCTACGCCGCCCGCCGCGCCGAGCACCAGCAGCGTCTCGCCGGCTTGCAGCAGCGCGCGGTCCTTGAGCGCATGGTAGGACGTGCCGTAAGTCATCATGAAGGAGGCGGCCACCTTGAAGTCCACGCCCGGCGGCATGGGTATGCAGGCGCGCGCATCGACCGCGACTTCCTCGGCGTAGGCACCGTAGCCGGCATAGGCGATCACCGCGTCGCCGGGTTTGACGTTGCCCACCCCGACACCGACCGCTTTGACCACGCCCGCGAGCTCGGTGCCCGGCGAGAACGGAAACGGAGGCTTCATCTGGTACTTGCCCTGGATGATCAGCGCGTCGGGGAAATTGACGCCGGCCGCTTTCATGCTCACCACGACCTGACCCGCGGCAGGTGCGAGCGCAGGCAGCTCTTCGACCACGAGCGTATCGGGCAGACCGTATTGTTTGCAAAGCACTGCTTTCATCGGCTGGCTCTCCTGGCGCTGTTTGATTTCCGGCGAATGATACCTGTCCCCGCGTCGGGGATCGAGATGTTCTTGCTGCGGGCTCAATGGTAGCGGCGCGCGCAGCTCGGTGTTTTCCGCGCCGCCAAATGAAAAAGCCGGCCTGGGCCGGCTTTTTTTGCTGCATGGGCTCGTTTAGTAAGCGAACGAGCGCCTGCCCGAGTCGCGGCTGCTTTTGCTGCCGGCACGGCCGGCCGGCTGGCGCGGTGCGTTCTGGCCGCGGTTGCCGGGGCGGTTGCCAGCCGCCTTGTGCGGCGCGCTGGAAGGCCTGCGTTGCTGCGCCCCGCCGCGCTTGCCCTGCACGATGGGCTCGGCCTTGATGCGCGGGTCGATCTCGAATCCAGGCACGATTTCCTTCCTGATTTCGCGTTTGATCAGGCGCTCGATGTCGCGCAGCAGACTGAGTTCGTCCACGCACACCAGCGAGACGGCTTCGCCGGTCGAACCTGCGCGGCCGGTGCGGCCGATGCGGTGCACATAATCGTTGGCCACGTGCGGCAGTTCGAAATTGACCACATGCGGCAACTCGTCGATGTCGAGGCCGCGCGCGGCGATATCGGTCGCGACCAGCACGCGGATCTTGCCGGCCTTGAACTCGGTCAATGCGCGCGTGCGCGCGGGCTGGCTCTTGTTGCCGTGGATCGCGTCGGCGCGGATGCCGGACTTGACCAGCTTCTCGGCGAGGTTGTTGGCGCCGTGCTTGGTGCGCGTAAACACCAGCACCTGTTTCCAGTTGCCTTCGGTGATCAGATGCGCGAGCAGGTCCTTCTTGCGTTCGCGGTCCACCGGGCACACGCGTTGCTCGATGAGTTCGGCGGCGGCATTGCGGCGCGCGACTTCGATCAGCAGCGGGTCGTGCATGAAGCCGTCGGCGAGGCGCTTGATTTCGTCGGAGAACGTGGCCGAGAACAGCAGGTTCTGCCGCTGCTTCGGCAGCTGTGCCAGCACCTTGCGGATGTCGGGCAGAAAACCCATGTCGAGCATGCGGTCGGCTTCGTCGAGCACCAGCACCTGCACCTTGGACAGATCGACGGTGCGCTGCGCGACGTGGTCGAGCAAGCGCCCCGGCGTCGCGACAAGGATGTCGATGCCGCGCTTCAAGGCCTGCACTTGCGGGTGAAAGCCGACGCCGCCGTATACGGACAGCGAACGGATCTTGGGCAGATGCTTGCCATAGGTAAACACGCTGGTCTGCACCTGCGCCGCGAGTTCGCGCGTCGGCACGAGGATCAGCGCGCGCACCGGCGTGCGGCCATGCGTGCCGGCCGGCTGTTCGGCGAGTTTATGCAGCAGCGGCAGGGTGAAGCCCGCGGTCTTGCCGGTGCCGGTCTGGGCACCGCCCATGAGGTCGCGGCCGGCGAGCACGGCGGGAATCGCCTGTGCCTGAATCGGGGTGGGTTCGGTATAGCCTTGCTCGCTGACGGCAAGCAATAGTTCGGCGCGCAGGCCGAGTGCGGAAAAAGACATCAATTACTCCTGGTATCGGCCTGTCGACGATTGGTTACGCGATGCCAGTCCAGGCAGATGATATTGGTTAATTCGGGGAACTAAAGCAGAACCGCGAGAGCAGCGGACAGACTGGGATTGAACGATGCGGGGCGGATTATACAGATTGCGCAGCATCCGGGGGGATTTATTTTTGCGCCGCTTCTTCCTCTTTGGCCCAGCGCGCGAGCGACTTCGCCATGCGCTCCGGAGCGAAATTCATCTGCGCCAGCGCCACGCCGCGGTCGAACACCTCGCCATAGCGCGCGATCAGTCCGCGCTCGAGCCGGACTTGGGAAATGCCGGAGAAGAAGACGCGCTTGCCCGCGCTGCCCGGAAGCTTCGAGGTGTAGGAAAAATGGTAGTGCGCGTAGCCCAGGCTGCCGTCGCTCAAGGCGTCGGACAGGGTCCAGGAGAAGTCGCGCGCATTGGCGTGAAAATGGTCTTCGACCATGGTGCGGATCGCTTCGCGGCCGCGGAACTCGCCGTAGAAGCCGTCGTGGTACATGCCATCGGGGACGAAGCAGGCAGCCGCGGCAGCGCCCTCGCCGCGGCAAATCGCCTGCGTCATGCGCTCGAGCAGCGCGCGGAATTCGGCCGATTCGTTTCCCATTTCGTGTCTCCTATGTTCTGGTCGCGGCGCGCACCGGTGCGGTTAGTCGTACACCAGCCGCACGCGTGCGAGGTACCGCTCGAAGCGCACGGCAAGCGTTCGCAATGCTTCCACGTCGCCGGCGCGCGCGGCGCGCCCGATCTCCTCGCCGAGCGCCGCCATTTCGTCGAAGCCGTAGCTGCTTCCCGTGCCCATGAGCGAGTGGCTGATCCTGCGCAGGGTTTCCGCGTCTCCCGATTCGACTGCGTTGCGCAGTTCGTCCGCGGTCCGCCGGCAGTCCGCAAGAAACTTCAGCGTCAGCGCGGCCAGCCTGCGATCGATTTTCACCGGGATCTCGTCATCGCTCATGGTCGTAATCCTCTTCGCTTCAGTTCTGCGTCGCGACTGCGCGGGACATGCCGGGCTCGCCGAGCAGCGGGGCGATCGTTGCGCGCAGTTTTTCCAGCGTAACCGGCTTTCTGAGCACGCTGTTGCATCCTTCGCGCCTGGCGCGTTCGATTTCAAGCCCGTCCGGGTGCGCGGTGAGCGCAATTATCGGTCCCTGGTAGTCGCGCTTGCGCAACACGTGGATAGCCTCGAACCCGTCCATCACCGGCATTTCCAGATCCATGAAGACGACGTCGAACCTTCCGCTGAGCGCTGTTTCGACGGCGTCGAAGCCGTTGGCAACCAGCCTGCATTCGAGTCCGAGCTCATGCAGATAGAATTCGATCAGGTCGCGCAGATTCTCGTTGTCCTCGGCGACCAGCACCTTGCCCGAGAGCGGCGGCAGCGCTGGCTGCGGCTCCGGCTGGCGCTGCGGCATTGTCGGCGTGGCCTGCGCGGCCGGAATGCGAACCGCGAACGCAGTTCCTCCGCCAGGCGCCGAACTCGCGCGGATCGTTCCGTCCATGAGCGCGACGAGACTGCGCGTGATTGCAAGACCCAGCCCGGTTCCCGCTGCGCGCGGGCCGATGCCGCGCTGGAACGGCTCGAACACGCGCGCAAGGCTCTCCGGGGGGATGCCGACGCCGGTGTCGCGCACGACCAGCTGCAGCTCGTCCGGGTCCCAGCGTGCCTCCAGCACGACCTCGCCCTGCTCGGTGAATTTGATCGCGTTGCCCACGAGGTTCATCAGCACCTGCCGCAGGCGACCGGCGTCGACCGAGAGCGCGCGCGGCAGTTGCCCTTCGATTTTCAGGCGCAGCTGCAACTGTTTCTCCGCGGCCATGATGCGCAGGGTCGCGATCAGGTCCTCGAGCAGGGTCGAAACGTCCTCGGGCTTGCGCTCGATCGCCAATTGCCCCGCCTCGATGCGGGCAAGGTCGAGATTGTTGTTGACCAGCGCGAGCAGGTGTTCGCAGTTGCGGCCCACGATCGCGCTGTTGTACACGCGCTGCTCCCGGCCGAGGTCGTCGGTGAATTGGTTCACCTTGTTGAATCCCATGATGGCGGTGATGGGCGTGCGCAGTTCGTGGGTCATGTGATTGAGGAACTCGGTCTTCATCCGGTTCGCCTCCTGCGCCGCCAGCTTCTCGTAGAACAGGCGCTGCTTCTCCCGGTACAGCGCAAACTGCCAGGCGACGAGTGCGAAGGCGTGTGCGACGACGCCGGTCAGCGCGGCGAACAGCCAGCGCGAGTCCTGATTGGCCGCAAGCAGGGCAATGCCGGCGCCCGCCAATACGAGTACGATCACGGCCCAGCCGGCCAGGAATTCACTGGGTCGCGCCGCGGCGCCGCGGCGCACCAGGCCAATCGGCACCACCAGCGCCAGCGCGAGCAGGAGGAAATCCAGCCAGAGCACGGCCGGGCGGCGCACCTTGCCCTCGAGCAGAATTTCCGTGAACAGGGCGTTCAATTGCAGGCCCGGGAGGCGGCCGGCCGGCGTGAAGGCGTAGTCGCCCAGCACGGCGCTGGAGCTGCCCAGAAACACGATTTTGCCGCGCACCAGATCGCCGATATGTGCGCTGTCCGGCGCGCCCGACGCCACGGCGAGGAGCTGATAGAACGGCACGACCGGCAGCGCGCCCGCATTCGAGGGATAGCGCAGCGACACCGAGCCGTCCGCGTTGAGCGGCCAGGAACGCGCGCCCAGGCGCAATCTGCCGGCAGCGACTTCGGCCGAAGCTGCGGGCTCGGCCGCGAGCACTGCGGCCAGCGCCAGGTCCGGCAGCACCTTGCCGTAGGCCTGATGCAGCAGCGGCAGCCGGCGCACGATGCCGTCGGCGTCCGCGACCACGCTGATGACGCCGATGCGGGCATGCGAAGCCTCGGTAAACTTCGGCAGCGGCAGCGTCAGGTCGGACCAGGCCTGAACCGGGCGCCCCGGGGCGGCGTCGAACAGCGCGGCGCGGCCGAGTTGCTCCCTGTAAGCCGGCGGCCGCGGCAAGGGGTAGGGCAGGGCCGCAGCCGCAAGTACGCCGCGCCTATCGAGGGCGTCGGCGAAGGCGTCGTCACCCTGGCGCGGCTCCGAGAACAGAATGTCGAACGCGATCGCGCGCGCGCCGTGCCCGGCAAGAAAGCGGGTGGCCCGGGCGTAGACGTCGCGGGAAAAAGGCCAGGCGCCGAGTTCCGGCTCCAGCCGCTGCATGGATTCCTCGTCCACATCGACCACCACGACGTGATCCATCGGCAGCGGCGAACGCAAAAGACGCTGCACCGAGTCCTCGAACCACCAGACCAGGCGCGGATAAAGCGTCGTCTGCGAGAACAGTCCGACGAGCACAAGGGCTGCCGCAAGCACGCCGAGCGTGCGCGACAGAAATCGGGTCGAGACCGGTTGCACACATCCCTTTCGGGGAAAGAAAGCGAATCGATTCTACGGGAATTGCCTGCGCCGCGCCGCAACACCCCCGCGCGCCGGTGCCGCGGCATTGTGATATCCGGCCCCGGCTGTGTCAGAATCCCCTACCTGCTGAGCTTGCAATGCGCGGCCCACATAAAATCTTCGCTCACTCGATCATCGTGCTTACGCAAGCGGTTTTCGCCTGCGCGGCGATGGCGGCCGAACCTGCCCCGCCTGTGCAGTCGAAATTGCAGTTTGCGCAGACACCCGCAGCCGAGCCTCGGGCGGCATTGGCCGAACTGCTCGCGCGCGCGAGATCGCTCGCTTCCTCCGGCAGGTTCCTCGACGCGTACACACTACTCGCCGGCGCGGAAGACGCTTATATCGGGATCATCGAATTCGACTATGCGCTCGGACGCGCCGCGCTCGATGCGGGCCATCCGGACAAAGCG
>JAKAIH010000143.1 GCA_021825225.1 Pseudomonadota bacterium | reverse complement strand
CGAGCGCATGAAGCAGGCGATCGACAGCGACCGGGGTCGCGTGCTCTATGCTCGGCGCATCGCCATCGTCGAACCCGTGTTCGGCAACCTGCGGCACAACAAGCGGCTGGATCGATTCACGCTGCGTACTCGGTCAAAGGTGAATACACAGTGGAATCTATATTGCCTGGTTCACAACATCGAAAAGCTGGCGCATCATGGATATGGAACGTAGGTAGAAATGGCAAGAACCGATTCGCTTTCCCGTGACGCATATTCGCTAACGACCATCAACATGCCGCACACAACAACACTGCATCAACTCGCTCAGTGGCGGTCGCGCCAAAAGCGGGTTTTTCTACAGCCTCGTTAGCCCGCAGAGAGAGCAATGGTGAGCTTCGGAAAGGCTCGTAGCAGTTTCTTGTCCATTGTCACCAATCGAGTGTCGAGCTTTATTGCCAGCGCGACGAACTCACAGTCGTATGCAGAGCAGTCGCTATCGCGTACGAGTTCGAGCACCGTACGAGAATCAACCTCGAACTCAGAACCTTCAAGCAAGCTCTCTGCTTCGCTTTGCAGGCTGTTGGCGTGTTCGAACGAAATGACCTTGCGTCGTATATAGCCAGCCAAAATGTTGCGAAACTCGCTACGCCAGAGAATTGGCGCCGCCCAATCGGAGTCTCGCTCTAGCAACGCTTCCGCTGCGGCGGTGTACTCGCATGGCAGGTACAGGTACGCGAGCACATTCGAGTCAACCACAATCACGGGCGGCCCTCGCGTTTGGTGGCGTCTATGTCACGAGCACGGAACTTGCCTTGAGGTAGCGCGGCGCGCAGTTCGCGCGCCCGTGCCAGCCTCTCACCAGGCATCACCTTGGTCGGAAGTAGCACCGATTCCAAGCACACGATTGCCTCGCTGTTCAAGCTGCGACGGTGCGTTTCCGCAGAGAGCTTCAATCGCTCGTACACGGCGTCGGGAATGTTCTTCAGGGTCAGTGTTGTCGGCATGGCGTTCTCCAACCAAAGTGGAACCATTTTGGTTTGTTCTGCGCCGGAAGTCAATGGGCCTGCTGCGATGCGGGCTAACCCAACGGTTGAGAGGGACGCGCGCAAGAGCGGCGCGCGGCCCTCACCGTGAACGTTATACGTGTTGAGTACATAAGGCACACGGGTGTATTATCTTAGGCATGAAGCCCATCCGATGGAACCCAGATAAGAGTCTTCCGCTCAAAGCGGAACGTGGTGTCTCTTTCGAAGAGGTTCTTTCCGCGATTTCGCAGGACGGTCTTCTCAGCGTCATGGATCACCCGAACCGGGCCAAGTACGGGCATCAGAAGATGCTTGTAGTGCGGATGCAAGACTACGCGTACCTCGTTCCTTACGTTGAAAATGAAAGAGAGATCTTTTTGAAGAGCATCATGCCCAGCCGCAAAGCGACGCGGGATTTCTTATCGGGAGACAAGTGACATGAACGGCGAAACGTTGTTGGAACAGGAAATTCTCGCCGCTTTCGAGCGAGGAGAGTGGAAGCCCGTTCGGAACCAGAAAGGCGAGATCGCGCGGCTTCGGGCAGCGGCGGCGGCTACGTTGCTTAAGAACAAGCGGGTCAACATAAGAATTTCTTCCCGGGACCTGGAGGGCTTACAGGCCCGAGCTGCAGAGGAAGGTGTCCCATATCAGACGCTTATGGCGAGCGTCCTGCACAAGTTCGTATCGGGTCGTCTCGTCGAGTCGCAAAGACGTATAACTTCGCGCTCAAGCGGACGCGGCCAAAAGCGCCGCGCCGCTTAGCTCGGCGTTGGATTCCGTGATCGACCTGCACACCCATCCGCTGTTCATCGGCGCAGTCGTCCTGCTCGTTCTCGCGCGCGGCCCCGGCATGGCGTACATGCTCACTTTCGCCAGGCTGTACGCCGCAGCGCCGCTGGCGCTCGCCGCATTGGCGTGCACGCCGGCGCAGGCGCAGGACGCGGGCAGCCTCGCGCGCCTGCTCGCATCGCCGTCGCGCACGCCGGCCAACGTCGCGCGCGACGGTTTCCGCCACCCGCTCCAGGTGCTCGAGTTTTTCGGCGTCAGGCCGGACAGCACGGTGGTCGAAATCCTGCCCGGCAGCGGCGGCTATTACATGGAGATCCTCGCGCCCTACCTGAAGGACAAAGGGCTGTACATCGCCGCAGACCGCGACGCGCTGGCGCCGCCGCCGTACCTGGCCGATCACCGGAAACTGCTGGCGCGGCTCAAGGCCGAACCCGGGCTTTACGGCAAGGTCGCGGTGACCGAGTTCAACGCCGATCTGCACGAGATCGCGCCGCCGGGCAGCGCCGATTTCGTGCTGACGTTCCGCAACCTGCACAACTGGATCGCGCGCAACGAGGCCGAGGCGTCGCTGCGCGCGTTCCGCAAGGCGCTCAAGCCGGGCGGCATTCTCGGCGTGGTCGATCATCGCGGACGCGCCGATCTGCCGCAGGAAGCGCAGACGAAGAGCGGTTACGTGCGCGAGGACTACGCTATCGCGCTGATCGAGAAGGCCGGATTCAAGCTCCTAGGCGCATCCGAAGTCAACGCGAATCCGAAGGACACGAAGGACTACCCCGAAGGCGTGTGGACGCTGCCGCCGACCTATCGTCTGAAGGAGCAGGACCGCGCCAAATACGCCGTGATCGGCGAGAGCGACCGCTTCACCCTCAAATTCGTGAAGCAGTGAGCGCAGCGCCGCACGCTCGGGCGCTGGCGCACCCGTGCGCCGAAGTTCTGTAAGCCATTCTTTTGTCTTACAATAGACCGCAGAATCTTCTCGGGGCCCGATAACGGCTGTCGGCCAGGGGCAATAACCGCGATAAAGGGAGTCCGAAATGGCGCTTAATCTTCCCAAGCTCAGCCTTCCCAAGCTCAATCTGCCGAAGCTTGGTATCCCCAAGCCCGGAGGCGCCAAGCCCGCGCAGGCGGCGCCCGCACTCGACAAGAAGCAGCTGCCGCTCATCGTCGGCGGGCTCATCGTGCTCGCCGCGGCAGGCTGGTTCGGCTGGCAGTATTTCATGGAAGAGCCTGCGCCTGCGCCCGCTCCGCCCAAACCCCTGGCCAAGCCCGCGGCGCCGAAAGCGCTGTCGCCGGCCGAACTCGCCAAGGCGCGCGACAAGCTGATCGAGGACGTGCTCGCCGCCTCGGGCCTGAAGCAGCAGCTGGCGCAGCTGCCGCAGCGCATGGTAGCCGGCGTCACCCAGGCCGGCAAACAACAGAAAAAAGCGTCGGCCGCGACGGTCCAGGCGATCGAAAAAGCGATGGCCAGGTCCTTTACCGCCGAGGGCTTTCAGAACCGGCTCAGCGCGGATCTGAGCAAGAATTTCGACCAGAAGCGCATGCAGACGCTGCAGAAGGCGTTCTCGACGCCGGCGGCCCGGACCATGGTCGGGCTGGAGCGCGTTGAGCAGGCGCCGGAGGATCTCGCGCAGTTCGCGCAGGGCGCGACGGCGACCGATCCGGCGCGCGCGGCGCTGGTCAAACGCATCGACGCCGCAACCCGCGCGAGCGACCTGGCGGTCGAAGCCGCCTTCGCATCCATGAAAGCGCTGTCGCAGGGCATTGCCGGCGAGGGCACGCCCAAGGCAGCGGCCATGGACAAGTCGATCGAGAAACAGCGCGAGGCGGAAACGCGCAAGATCCGCGATGCGACCCTGCTCAGCCTCGCCTACAGCTACAAGGACGCGAGCAACGCCGATCTGGAGAAGTACGCGGCACTGTACGAAACGCCGGACGCGAAATGGTTCTACGGCCTCGTTTACGACTCCCTGCTGGAGGAAGTCAAGGCCGCCTCGGCCGAAGCCGGTGCGCTCATCGCCGAACTCAAAGGCAAGTCCGCCGCGGGTGGGGCGAAGCACGCCGGATCGAAGTCGGGCGCGGACGCGAGGTCCTGCCTCAGGTTCGCCACCAACGCCGAGATCGCCAGGTGCGCCGAGGCCTACCGCTAAGCCCCGCCTGATTCGCCTTTCTTACATCACCCTGTGGGTGAGCGCCGGCAGACTGCGGCGCACGCGCTCTATCTCGGCGTGGTCGACCTCGGCCGCGACCACGCCCGGCCCGCTGGGCAGATCGGCGAGCACCTTGCCCCAGGGATCGATGATCATGCTGTGTCCCCAGGTGTCGCGGCCGTTCTTGTGGTGCCCGCCCTGCGCCGGCGCGAGCACATAGGCCTGGTTCTCGACCGCGCGCGCGCGCAGCAGCATTTCCCAGTGCGCCTTGCCGGTGGTGGCGGTAAACGACGAGGGCACGAGGATCAGGTCCACCGCCCCCATCCTGCGGTACATCTCGGGGAAGCGCAGGTCGTAGCAGATCGACAGGCCGAGCTTGCCGAAGGGCGCAGCGACCGTGACCACCTCGCTGCCCGGCTCGATGCTGCGCGATTCCTGGAAGCGCTCCGTCCCCAGGTCGAAGCCGAACAGGTGAATCTTGTCGTAGCGCGCCACGCGCCGGCCGGCGTCGTCGAACACGAGGCAGGTGTTCCTCACCTTGTTCGGGTCGGCGCAGGCGAGCGGTACCGAGCCGCCCACCAGCCATACCTTGTGTTTCGCCGCCGCCGCGGCGAGGAAATCCTGTATCGGCCCGTGCCCGTCTTGTTCGCGCACATCCACCTTGTCGCGATCGCGCAGGCCGAGGATGCAGAAATACTCGGGCAGCGCCACCAGGCGCGCGCCCCCGCCCGCGGCTTGCGCGATCAGTTCGCCCGCGGCGGCAAGATTCGCCTGCACCCCGGGCTCCGACACCATTTGCACTGCCGCCACCTTGAACCTGCCTTCAGCCATGGATTTTCGCCCTTTCGTCGCCTCGATGACGGATGATACCGAAGCTCACTTCAGCCCGCCCAGGCCGTCGCCCGGCTGGTCGCGCGTGGTCCCCGCCGGGGTCTCGCGCGCGACCTTCTCCACCTTGGGATCGGCCCAGGTTCCGCTCACGTTGTATTCGTAGGCGAAGGCCTGGCCCAGCGGGTCCTTGAGCAGGCGCTGCGCCAGAAACGATGCCACCCCGGCGATCGGGTTGGCGAGCATCAGCCCCGCCACCGACAGGCTGTCGCCCACGCTGGGCACCACGCGCACGCGCAGGGCCTGCGTTTCCTGGGCAAGATCGATGTCTCCGGACATCCCCACCTGCGCCGAAGGTCCGCGCATGACGAAGTCCTTGGTGTGCAGCACGCCCTTTGCCACCGCGGCAGTGCCGGTGATGGTATCGAAGGCGAAGCCGTCGCTGAATATGTCGCGAAAATCCAGGGTGATGCGCCGCGGCAGCGCCTGCAGGCTGAGGATGCCCAGCAGCTTGCCTATGCCCGGCTCGATCTTGAGGAACTGGCCTTTTTCCGCGATCAGCGACAGCTCTCCGGTAAGACTCGGATAGTCGATGCTCTGCGGGTTGCCGGCCCAGTTGAGCCTGCCTGTCAGCGTGGCGCTGCCACGCTGCATGCTTCCGGGATAGCCGATGCGCTGCAGGTATTTGCCCACGTCGCTGACGTCGAGCTTGAGGTTGACGCTGGTGCGCTGCTGCGCCGCCGTGCCTTGCCACAGCCCGTCGGCGGCGAGATGGCTCTCGGGAGTGGTCAGCGTCAGCTTCTCGATGCGCCAGTCCAGCCCCGCATTCGCCGCGGCCAGTTCCAGCCGCCCGAGCTTCTTGCCGTGCACGACCAGATTGTCGGCGACGATGTCCAGCCCGGGCAGTTCCTTCGGCGGCATGTCGTCCGGCAGCTTGCCCGGCGTGGGCTCCGGAAAGGTGAAATGCGACAGCTGTGCGCTCACCCGCCCCTTGCCCTGGGAACGCCAGCGCACATCGCCCGCAAGTTCGCGCGCATCGATATTGGCGAGCCAGTCGCTGCCGTGGAAACCGGCGCGCAGGGACACATCGTTGAGGCGCTTGCCGTACACGTCGAGCGCGCCCACCTTGAGGCTGAGCGCGGTCAGCGGCAAGGGCGCGCCCCCGGAACCGCCGAGCGCGCTCAGCCACTGATCCAGGTCGAGTTCGGGCGCGTTGCCGTTCAACACGATGCCCGTTTCGGGCAGCCGGGGCGCCTCGTTGAGGCCGATCGCGCCGCGTTCGATCACCATCTTTCCGTTTTCGCGCCGGCGCTGCAGTTCCATGCGCACTATCTTGCCCAGATCGAGGGTGCTGCGGTCGGCCGAAGGCGGCCCGCTCCAGTTGCCGTTGCGCTCCTCGGTCGCGACCGTGTGCTCGAAGCGCAGCGGCAGCAGTTCGGCCCCGGGCTTGGCCAGCGGCGCCGGCAGCGTCGAGACGATGCCCTGCAGCCCGGACTCGACCACGATGCTGACTCCGCGCCGGCGGAAATTCATCACCGAGCTCCACGCCGTGCTGCCGCTTAGCTGGCGCAGCAGCGGCTGGTCCAGCGCCGCCTGCAGCGCCGTCGCCGTGAGCGTGCCGCGCGCGTTGACCGCGATGCTGCCGTCGCGCTGGCTGGCGATGCCGACCAGCACCGGCCCGCCGAGGAACTGCGCGTTGATCGCGCGCAGGTTCACGCTGTTGTCGGTGAATTCGAGCCGCCCGCTGACCTGCGTTACCGGCGGCCAGTCCGGATCGATGCGCACCTGGTTGGCGATCATCTGGTAGCTGCCCGCCACCTTGACCTCGGCCGGATGCGCCAGCGGCAGGTCGAGCTTGAGCTGCAGCTTGCCGTTGCCCAGCGCACCCATGTTCGCGGTGACTCCGCCGATCAGTTCGTTCACCGGGCTTTGCGCAACGAATTTGAGGAATTCGGCGGTCGGCCCTTCGGCCTGGCCGCTCACTGCGAGCATGCGGTTCTCGGCCAGCAGGTCCGGCAGCACGACGTGCGCGTGGACCACTTTCGCGCCGAGCACGCTCGCCTTGCGGCTGACCACGTCCATGCGCTTGCCGTCGAAACTCAGCTCGGCATCGATGCCGTCTATGGTCGGCCAGCCCGGCGCGTAGCGCAGGCTGCCGTCCGCCACCCTCGCCGCCAGCTGGAATATGCCGCCTTTCCTGCCCGGAAACGGGAAGTCCTTGAGATCGCCTTTCAGGCGCAGGCTGACGTCGTTGGAGTGCCCGGCAAGC
>JAKAIH010000142.1 GCA_021825225.1 Pseudomonadota bacterium | reverse complement strand
AAACACAGTCCGCCGGCAACGGCCGCGCAGTCGTTTCGACCTCTTCATGTCGCAATTTGGCATCACAGTGGTTCGTAATCCTAGAAATTCAGAGCTTCCTTAATGAGCACGCTGCGAAAAAACATCGCCTTCGTCTTTATGCTCCCGGCACGGTTGTTTTTGCCAAGAGCGGAATGTCGGCCACGAAGAATCGCATTTATCGACTTTCTAGGCCAGCATACGTTGTAAGTCACTTGGCGGCTGTTGTGCCGTCTGAAGAGCTCGATTCGGTATTTTTGCGCTACTGGTTAGAAAACTTTAATCCGACGCAGCTGATACAAGATTCCTCGTATCCGAGCATCTCGCAGGAGCACATAGAGTCCGTGTCGCTGTTCCTGCCAGACCTGTCTGAGCAGAAGCGAATCGCAGGGCGGTTAGAGCAGGTGGACCGGCTGCGCCGCGCCCGCCGCTACGCCTTGGAACTCGGCGACACCTTCCTTCCTGCGGCTTTCCGCGAGCTGTTCGGAGACCCGATCAAAAATCCCGCTGGATTCCGAACCGAGCAACTCGAAGACCTTATCGATCCCAATCGCCCGATTTCCTATGGCATCCTGATGCCTGGGCCGGATGTTCCTGGAGGAGTCCCGTACATTCGAGTAACAGATATCCAAAATGGAAAAATTATTTCGACGAGTATTCGACGAACCACAGTGGAAATTGATCAAGCCTACAAGCGTTCGAAGCTCAAAGGTGGTGATCTGTTAATGACGATTCGCGGCCATGTCGGGCGAATGGCAATTGTGCCTCCTAGTCTCGAAGGTGCAAACATTACGCAGGATACGGCGCGCCTCGCGCCCTGCAACAGCGTGAATGCTCAATACCTTATGGGCTGTCTTGGGACTGATGGTATGCAACGCCGGATGGCTGATCTTACGAGGGGCGCGGCAGTTCAGGGTATCAATCTCGGAGACGTGAAAGAGCTTCCTATTCCAGTTCCCCCCATGCCGTTGCAGAAAAAATGGGGGTCTCTAGTTTCCTACGCCGACCATTTGCGATCGGCGCAACGGGAGGCCTTGCGTCAAGCCGATCATCTATTCCAATCACTCTTGGATCGCGCGTTTAGGTGATCCGCGATTAGTGCCCCGAGCGCCGTGACGACGAATGTCGCCACTTCGGTCTTCTTCGCGACGATGATCTCCCGCTATCGGTATTTCCTGAACTGCCCGACCACCACCCCGAAGATCTCCAGGTCGCCTGTGGGGCGTATGACCGGATAGGCCTTGTTTTCCGGTTTGAGCACGATTCGGCCTCGCTCTTTGTGCAACCGCTTCAGCGTGAAATCGTTGTCGATGATGGCAACGACAATGTCACCGATGTTGGCGACGGCACGCTTCTCAACGATGACTACATCGCCAGAGTGAATGCCGGCATCGATCATCGAATCACCCTTGACGGTGATCAGTACGGTCTTCGAGGGGTTGGCGACAAGGTACTCGTCGATGGAAAGACCTTCCGGGTTTGAATCGGTGGCCGGGCTGGGCAGTCCCGCCGGTACGCTTTCGGCCAAAGGGCGTTCGAAGAACCGCTTTCCCGGCTTCAAGCGCCGGTCCGGCGCGCTTTCCACGAAGCCCTCGCCTTTGAGACGGAGCACCAAGTCGGCAACAGAGGCCTTCGATCTCAGGCCAACGAGGTTGCCGATCGCCGAATAAGACGGCAGGATCCGGTGCCGCGCGTAGTAATCCTGCAGCCGGGCGAGAAATTGACCGTCAGTTGACATTCAGCTACGATACCGAACGATCGTTCGTAGGTCAAGTTAAGGGAGCGGTTCCTTGAGCAAACACGACTTTTGCCAACGGTGTCCGGTAGGAGGGTCATTTCGGGAGGCGGATCAGACTTGTTCGGTTGCTGACCCGGACGATGGCCTCCCTTTAGTTTGCGTAGGACCATGGACCGGAGAGAAGCATGCGCGGGTAAGCAAATACGTTGATATCAGCCGAGCAACGCGGAAAAAGTTCGTTACCGGAGCGGGCGGTGCTACATTTATTGATGTTTTTTGCGGTCCTGGACGAGCACGGATCCGCGAGACAGAACAGATCATCGATGGCAGTCCAATTATCGCAGCCCGAAAAGCGATTGAAAGCAAAACTCCATTTACCGAAGTCCATGTCGCAGATGCGAACTTGGCCTTTGTAGAGGCGGTCGGAGTGCGACTGGCGAAGCTGGGCGTCGCCACGAAGGCCTACCACGGGCCGGCAGAATCGACGGTTCCTCAAATTGTCAGCCAGCTTGGCCCGCGCGGTTTGCATTTTGCGTTTCTCGATCCATACGATCTTCGTAGCCTTCCATTCAACATAATTCAAGCTCTGGCGGCGGTCCAACGAATGGACATGCTGATTCACGTCAGTATCCAGGATCTGCAGCGGAATTTGCGCCGGTACATCGGCGGCGACCAAACGCCGCTTGACTCGTTTGCGCCAGGCTGGAGACAAAAGGTCGAGGTAATGAATTCCGACGCTACCGTCCGGCGGCAGTTGTTCGCTCACTGGCTCGGGTGCATTCGCGATGAAAACATGCGACCATCTCAAGGCGTCGAGGAAGTCACGGGTAGCAGAAATCAGCATCTATACTGGCTGGTGTTTGTGGCGAGACACGATCTCGCGATACGCTTCTGGGAAGACATTCGCAGCGTAACCAACCAAAAGTCGTGGGATTTTTGAGCGAAATCGACATGGCAACGATCAGCAGAATCGAATGGACCGAACAGACCTGGAACCCGACGGTGGGTTGCACGAAGATTTCGCCAGGCTGCAAGAACTGCTACGCGGAGACGATGTCGCGTCGCCTGAAAGCGATCGGCGTGCACGGGTACGAAAACGGCTTTCGTCTGACGCTGATGCCTGAGCGGCTTGCCGAGCCGTTGGAGCGTCGCAAGCCAACCATCTATTTCGTGAACTCCATGTCGGACTTGTTCCATGAGAAGGTGCCATCCGAGTACATCCGACGTGTGTTCGACGTCATTAAGCACGCGCCACAGCACACGTTTCAGGTGCTCACCAAGCGCGCGGGACGCATGGCCGAGTTCTGCCGCAGCGCAGAGGTGCCGGCGAATGCATGGCTGGGCGTATCGGTGGAGAACCGAAAGCACGGCGTGCCCCGCATCGACGTGTTGCGGACGGTAGCAGCCAGAGTTCGTTTTCTTTCGGTGGAACCGCTGCTCGAAGACCTTGGCCGAATCGATCTTTCGGGAATCCATTGGGTCATCGTAGGCGGCGAGTCTGGTCCGAAAGCAAGGCCGATGCGACCAGATTGGGTGGATAACATAAAGCTGCAGTGCGACCGTGCAGGCGTGGCGTTCTTCTTCAAGCAGTGGGGAGCGTGGGGAGTGGATGGCCACAAGCGATCGAAGAAAGCGAACGGCCGGAAATATCGCGGCAAGGTCTGGGATGCTATGCCTGCTTCAGTGGCGGAGATTGCCTAGGTTCAGCAGTTCTTTCCAGACTGTTTCTTAGTTACAGTGCCATCGCCACCTTCCGGCATGCATTGACAAGGTCGATGACGATGCGCTCATCGATGTTCAGATCGGCTCTCCAGCGAGTTGTCTGTCCTGGCGGCATCGGTGAGCCGGGCGTGGCCGGAGCGCTTCAGGCCGGTAAACTCTTTCGCATCCGGTGGCTCGCTCCGCAAGGATTTGCCCGGACCGCTCAGCTTTTCAAGCGCGGAGTTCATCTTCTCCGCCGATCAGCCACAGCTTGGGCTGGGCGAGCACCCGCGTGATGAACGCGTTGCCTTGCTTGATCCGCTTCTTCAGGTCCTGCCTTGAATACACCGTCGGGTTCACGGGGCGGCCGAGGCGCTTGGTCGCATCTTCCAGGCTGGCGAAGAGGTCGGCGTAGTTCAGGCTGTCGCTGATCACCATCAGGTCGATGTCGCTTCCCGCCGTATCCTGCTTCTTTGCGACTGAGCCGTAGACGAAGGCGGCGCTGATGGCTTGCGCGTGCTGTGCCAGTGCCGCGCGCAGGACGTCAGCCAGCCCTGAAGTCTTCAGTATGAGGCCGCGCAATTCTTCGAATACCGGAGCGGCGGCGTTGGCCTGATAGTGTTTCTGATTGCCCAGCCGTTTGACTGTGACGAGGCCGGCCGCATCGAGGCGCCCAAGCTCGCGCTGCACGGCGCCGGTGCCGGAGCCGGCGAGGGCGATGATCTCGTTGGCGTAGAAGCTGCGCGCCGGATTGCCGAACAAGAGCCCCAGCACGCGCTGCTGGACCTTCGTGAACAGTGCGCCTGCGGTGTCTGTCGCCGGTGCGGTGCGCATTTTTGCGGTTGGTTTTCTAGTTCCCATATTGGGTATGATAAACCCCAAAGTGGGTTTTATCAACGGATCTTGTAATGATGCAGAGCCGTTCGAGGTGGTCGTAAATTGCGACCACCTCGTCGCGCTCAGCGGGCAGGCTTACGCTTGGACCGGTCAGCGCGCCTGGCCACCGGTGCTTTGGCGCCAAGGTAGGCGGTGAGTTCTCGCTCGGTCGCGTCGAACTCGCGCACGCGCTTGGGTGTGTACATCTCCGCGGGCAGCGTGATGGCACCTCGGCTGGTGATGGTGACAGTGACTTTCATCTGTTGCGGTGCAGCATAATTACCGCAAAGTGCGGCGGATGCACCCTCAGGCATATGCTGGTTCATAAATTTGCAATAATATACACGGAGGCTAGATAAATACGTCTATTTGCAAACTTGCAATTAGTTTAATAATAATGTAATTTACACTTTATGGATGTGCAAAATACAGGAAAATTAAACCAACTCCACCGCCTGCTTCCAGAAGGCTGGGTGGCGCCAGCGCATTGGCTTGCCGCGCACAATTACACTCACAACCAGCTCTCGCAGTACAAAGGCCACTGGCTCGATTCGCCCGCCCATGGCGCCTACGTGCACCCCGGATCGAAGCCGAAATGGCAGCAGGTCGTTGTGTCACTTCAGCGATTGGAAGCATTGCCGCTGCACGTCGGTGGCCGCACTGCGCTGGTCCATCGCGGCCTTGCGCATTACGTGCGCTTGGGCGAGCCGGAACCAATCCATCTCTACGGTCCGGCGGGACTGCCGGGGTGGGCGAGAAAGTTTCCGCTGAAGGAGAAACTCATCACCCATCCCGATGCGATGTTCGGCTCGCTGCCGCGCCTGTACCGCGATGAAACCGGCAATTTTGTGGATGACGACGGCAAGCCCTCGCCCGACAGCATCGTGGCCGATAGCGGGCTTTCGGAATTCACCTGGGGAAGCTGGGACTGGACGCTCACTTACTCGACGGAAGAGCGTGCGATCCTGGAGGTGTTGCAGGATGTGCCGCAACGCGAGTCGGTGTACGAGGCGGATGCGCTGATCGGCGGACTTGCCAACCTGCGTCCGGCGCGCCTCGGGCATCTGCTAGCGCATTGTGGCAGCGTGAAGGTGAAACGGCTTTTTCTCGCGCTCGCGGAACGTCACAAGCATGCGTGGTTCGCGCGCCTCGATCTCGCCAAAGTCGATCTTGGCAAAGGCAAGCGCATGCTGGTCCCCGGAGGCCGCCTGCACCCGAAATACCAGATTACGCTGCCCGTCGATCTGGATGATCACGCCCGATAATCCGTACTATCGGCAGGTTCAGCTGCTGGTGCGCGTGCTGCCTGCGGTTGCAGCCGAGGGGTGTTTCGCGCTCAAAGGAGGCACGGCGATCAATCTTTTCGTGCGCGATCTGCCGCGATTGTCGGTCGATATCGATCTCGCCTTTCTTCCGATCACCGAGTTCGATGTCGCGCGGCGGCAGATCAGCGAGGCGCTGGGCCGCATTCGCGATCGGCTTGTGGGTGCGTCACCCGAGTACAGGATCACGACTGGAACGAACGATCGCAGCGGGTTTTTCGACACGTTGAATGTGTCCGATGCCGCGGCGCAGATAAAGATCGAGGTCAATCCGGTTCTGCGAGGCAGCCTGGACGAACCCGTGGTGATGACCGTGCGCGCGGCGGTTGAAGAGATCTTCGGCTTCGCCGAGGTCAAGGCCCTGTCGTTCGCAGATCTATACGGCGGCAAGCTGATGGCTGCGATCGACCGGCAGCATCCGCGCGACCTGTACGACGTCAAGTTGTTGCTGGAAAACGAGGGCATGAGCGATGCGCTGTTCCGGTCGTTCTTCGTGTACCTGATCGGGCACAAGGGCTCGCTGGCCGATTCTCTGGAACCGAACAGAAAAGACATCCGCAAAGTCTACGAAGATCACTTCAGGGGTATGACTGCCGAGCCCGTGAGCATTGAGGAACTCGAGCAGACACGCGAGCGACTGATCGATGAAATACACGGACGATTGGGCGAGCGCGATAAACAGTTCTTGCTGTCGATGAAGCGAGGCGAACCGGACTGGGATTTGCTGGCTCTGGGCCGGGCGCAAGAGCTTCCCGCCGTCAAGTGGAAGCTTCACAACCTGCGCCGCATGCCCGCCGCCGATCGCGAACGGGCGATCGAGCGCCTTCTGCTTGTGCTGGAGCGCATCTGAGGGAAGCAAGTAGCGGCGGCCGCCGCGCCCTCTGATTGAGGTCGCAATTTGCGACCTCAAAGCCGCAAATCGGCCGGAAGCCAGTAAAGACGCGGAGTTTCAGGCATCGCCCCCTTGCGTCGGCAAGGCCTAATGGAAATCCCGCGACCGCGTCGCGAGCCTGGCGAGCAGCTCACTATGATCCGCCAGTCGCTTTGCGATCACGTGCACCACTTCGCCTTCGCGCTCGACCGAGCCATGCACCGCCATCAGTTGCGCACCCAGCAGTTCGCGCCGCTGGCGCTCGCCCAAGTCGCGCCAGACGATGACGTTGACGCAGCCGGTTTCATCTTCGAGTGTCACGAACACCACGCCCGAGCTGGTGTCGGGGCGCTGCCTGCCGATGACGATGCCGGCCGCGCGCACCGCGCTGCCGTGCGGCAGGCGGCGGACTTCTGCTGCGGCGGCAAGGCGCATGCGCGCGAGGCGCGAGCGTAGCAGCGCCAACGGGTGCCGGCCGAGGGTGAGTCCGAGGCTCGCATAATCATCGACGAGGCTTTCGCCTTCGCTGGGCGCGCGCAACGGCGGATCGGTTTCATGGA
>JAKAIH010000141.1 GCA_021825225.1 Pseudomonadota bacterium | reverse complement strand
CTCGATCGGCTATGTCGAGTACGCCTATGCCAAGCAGAACAAGCTGGCTTACGCGCTGCTGCAGAACCGCGAAGGCCATTTCGTCAAACCCTACGACAAGGCCTTCCAGGCCGCCGCCGCAGGCGCGGACTGGAAGCATGCACCCGGCTTCTACGAGATCCTGACCGACGAGCCGGGCAAGGACAGCTGGCCCATCACCGGCGCCACGTTCATACTCTTTCACAAGAGCCAGGCACACCCGGAAAAAGCGAAGGAAGTGCTCAAGTTCTTCGACTGGGCCTACGCAAACGGCGATCAGCTGGCGCTCGGCCTGGATTACATTCCGATGCCTGACGCGGTGGTAGAACTGATCCACGGCGAATGGAAAGACCAGGTAAAGGACGCGAGCGGCAAGCCGATCTGGTGAGGCTTGTGACAAGGGCGGCCCGGGGAAGTTAAAATGCACGCCTTTGACCAGACACTGGAGGCCCCGCAAGGGGCCCCTCTTCCCCAGCGCATGTCGCAAGGCATTCCCGAAACACTGCTCAAACGGCAGCATCTGTATGACCTGGCATTTCGCGGCGTCACGCGGATTTTTGCCTTCCTGGTGCTCGCATTGCTGCTCGGGATCCTGATTTCGCTCCTTATCGGCAGCTGGCCCGCAATCAAGGCCTACGGCCCGGGCTTCCTCGTCAGCCACGAATGGAATCCAGTGACCGAAAGATTCGGTGCGCTGGTTCCGATTTTCGGCACTCTGGTCACCTCTTTCATTGCTCTGCTGATCGGCATCCCGGTCAGCTTCGGCATCGCGGTTTTCCTGACCGAGTTGTCGCCGCCCTGGCTGCGGCGCCCCATCGGGACCGCGATCGAACTGCTCGCGGCCATACCGAGCATCATTTACGGCATGTGGGGCCTGTTCGTTTTCGCCCCCATTTTCGCCGACCATGTGCAACCGTGGATGATCGACTATCTCGGCCCGCTCTGGCTCATAGGACCGCTGTTCAAGGGCGCGCCGCAGGGCATAGGCATGCTTACCGCGGGCATCATCCTCGCGATCATGGTCGTGCCTTTCATCGCCTCGGTCATGCGCGATGTATTCGAAGTGGTCCCGGCAATGCTGAAGGAGTCGGCCTATGCCGTCGGCGCGACGACCTGGGAGGTGGTGTGGAACGTGGTGCTGCCCTATACCAAAATCGGCGTGGTCGGCGGCGTGCTGCTGGGCCTGGGCCGCGCGCTTGGCGAGACCATGGCCGTCACCTTCGTCATCGGCAACGCCCAGCGCTTGGGCACATCCCTGTTCGCCCCCGGCAACAGCATCGCCTCCGCCCTCGCCAACGAGTTCACCGAGGCGGTGGGCGGCTTGTATACATCCGCGCTGATCGAGCTTGGATTGATCCTGTTCCTGATCACCTTCGTGGTGCTCGCCTTGTCCAAGATCCTGCTGCTGCAGCTCGCCAAGCGCGAAGGTACGCGGACCTAATCCATGAACACAGCAGCGCTCTATCGCCGGCGGCGCATCATCAACTTCGTCAATCTCGGCATATCCATGCTGGCGGTGCTGTTCGGCCTGTTTTGGCTGGTATGGATACTGTGGACCCTGTTCGCGCAAGGGCTGAGCGCCATCAGCCTCAGCATGTTCACGCAGACCACGCCGCCCCCGGGGAGCGCCGGCGGCCTCGCCAACGCCATATTCGGCAGCCTGCTGATGTCGCTGATCGCCGTTCTGATCGGCACGCCGATCGGCGTCCTCGCCGGCACCTACGTGGCCGAATACGGCCGCCGCGGCTGGCTGGCACCGGCGACGCGCTTCATCAACGACATTCTTTTGAGCGCACCCTCGATCGTGATCGGCCTATTCGTGTACGCGGTGTATGTCGCCAACATCCAGCATTTTTCCGGCTGGGCCGGGACTTTCGCACTGGCGCTGATCGTCATACCCGTGGTCCTGAAGACCACCGAAAACATGCTGCGCCTGGTGCCCGACACCATGCGCGAGGCCGCGGCCGCGCTGGGCGCGCCACAGTGGATCGTCATCTCGTCGGTGACCCTGCGCGCGGCGCGCTCCGGCATCATCACCGGGATCCTGCTCGCGGTCGCCCGCATCAGCGGCGAAACCGCGCCTTTGCTGTTCACCGCACTCAACAATCAGTTCTGGTCCGTCAATATGAACGCGCCCATGGCCAACCTGCCGGTGGTCATTTTCCAGTTTGCCATGAGCCCGTACCAGGACTGGCAGACGCTCGCCTGGGGCGGAGCCCTGCTCATCACCCTGGCGGTTTTGACACTGAATATTCTCGCGCGCTCCCTGTTCGCGCAGAAGTCCTCGAACAGCTAAGCGGTTCGACACGCACGGAAGAAAATGGAAAACACCGCCCTCGCACCGCCGCCCGCAAACAAGATCAGGGTCAGCCGGCTGAATTTCTTCTACGGCAGCTACCAGGCCCTGACGGACGTCGACCTGAACATCGCGGAAAAGAACATCACCGCCTTCATCGGCCCCTCCGGTTGCGGCAAATCGACGCTGCTGCGCACTTTCAACCGCATGTACGACCTGTACCCGGGGCACCGTGCCACCGGCGAGATCATGCTGAACGACAACAACATCCTCGATCCGCGCCAGGACGTGATTGCGCTGCGGGCGAAGGTCGGCATGGTGTTCCAGAAACCGACGCCATTTCCGATGTCGATTTACGAGAACATCGCTTTTGGCGTCAAGCTGTACGAAAGGCTCAGCAGCGGCGAGATGGACGAGCGCGTGGAATGGGCACTGCGCAAGGCCGCGCTATGGGATGAAGTCAAGGACAAGTTGCGCCAGAGCGGACTGAGCCTTTCGGGCGGACAGCAGCAGCGCCTGTGCATCGCGCGCGCGGTCGCGGTCAAACCTGAAGTGCTGCTGCTGGATGAGCCAACCTCGGCGCTGGATCCGATCTCCACGGCGAAGATCGAGGAATTGCTGAACGAACTCAAGCCAGACTACACCATCGCCATCGTCACCCACAACATGCAGCAGGCGGCGCGCGTATCGGACTATACCGCCTACATGTACCTGGGCAAGCTGATCGAGTTCGATATCACCGACAAGATCTTCATCAATCCCGGCCGCAAAGAAACTGAAGATTACATTACCGGCCGCTTCGGCTGAAGCAGCCTAGGCCTGAACCGCAGCGCGCACGCTCTCGGCGAGCATCGCCGCGAGGGAATCTACCTTGGCGCCGTCCTCGCCCTCGACCATGACGCGCAGCACCGGCTCGGTGCCGGAGGGCCGCAGCAGCACCCGCCCGGCCTTGCCCAGCTCGCGCTCGGCCGCTTGCTTCGCCTTGCCTACTGCTGCACTGGCTTCCCAGTTAAAGCCCTTTGCGACCCGCACATTCACCAGCTTCTGCGGATACAGGCTCAACTCGCCGCATAGTTCGGCCAGGGTGGATTCGCTCTCGCGCAGCGCAGTCAGCACCTGCAGTGCGGACACCAGCGCATCGCCGGTGGTGTGCTTGTCCAGGCAGATGATGTGGCCGGAATTCTCGCCGCCGAGCTCCCAGCCCTTCTGCTGCAGCAGTTCGAGCACATAGCGATCGCCGACCTTGGCACGCGCAAAGGCGATGCCGGCCTTTTCCAGCGCGCGCTCCAGTGCCAGATTGCTCATCAGCGTGCCGGCCACGCCCGACACCGCGCCCCGGGCTGCGCGCATGCGCGCGATCACGTACAGCAGTTGGTCGCCATCATAAGTCTCGCCGCGCGCATCCACCATCAGCAGGCGGTCGCCGTCGCCATCCAGGGCGATGCCGAGGTCGGCCTTGTGCTGCGTTACCGCCAGTTGCAGCGACTGCGGACTGGTGGCGCCCACGTGATCGTTGATGTTCAAGCCATCCGGGTTGACGCCTATGGAAACCACGTCGGCGCCGAGCTCGTGGAACACGTGCGGCGCGATGTGGTACGCCGCGCCGTTGGCGCAGTCGACCACGATCTTCAGGCCGCGCAGGTCGAGTCTGTTGGGGAAGGTGCTCTTGCAGAATTCGATATAGCGCCCGGCGGCGTCGTCGATGCGCCGCGCCTTGCCCAGCTCGGCCGATGCGCGGCAGCGCAGCGGTTGCGCAAGCTGCGCCTCGATCTCGGACTCCACCGCATCGGGCAGCTTGTTGCCGTCGCCGGAAAAGAATTTGATGCCGTTGTCGGGGTAGGGATTGTGCGAGGCGCTGATCACCACCCCGGCCTGCAGGCGCAGCGCACGCGTCAGATAGGCCACCGCCGGAGTCGGCATCGGACCCGAGAGCATCACGTCGACGCCGGCGGCCGCGAATCCGGCCTCCAGCGAAGCCTCGAGCATGTAACCGGAGATGCGCGTGTCCTTGCCGATCAGCACCGCCGGCCGCATTCCCGGGGCCAAATGCGCACGGCGTACCAGCACCTCGCCCGCGGCATAACCGAGGCGCACCATGAAATCCGGCGTGATCGGCGCCTCGCCCACCAGGCCGCGGATGCCGTCGGTTCCGAAATATTTTCTGGTCATTTACTTTTTTTCAACTGCCATCAGTACCGCAAGCGCGTCGCGTGTCGCAGCGACATCGTGCACGCGCAAAATCGCAGCGCCATTTTGCGCTGCAATCATGGCCGCGGCAATACTCGCCGCGAGGCGCTCGCCTGCGGGCTTGCCGGTGATCGTCCCGAGCGAGGACTTGCGCGACCAGCCCGCGAGCACGGGCACCCCGAGCGCGGCGAACTCGGCCAGGTGGCGCAGCAGCTCGAGATTGTGCTCCAGGGTCTTGCCGAAGCCGAAGCCCGGATCGATGACCACGCGCTCCGGCGCGATCCCCGCAGCGCGCACACTCTGGATACGCTCCTGCAGAAAAGCTTTTACCTCCGCCACCACGTCGTCGTAATGCGGATGCTGTTGCATGGTGCCGGGGCTGCCCTGCATGTGCATCAGGCACGCGGCGGCATCGCCGGCCGCCATTGCCGCCAGCGCGCCGGGAGCGCGCAGCGCGTTGATGTCGTTGATCATGGCCGCGCCCTCGGCCAGCGCGACGCGCATCACTTCGGGCTTCACCGTATCCACCGACAGCGGCAGGTCGCGCAAGGCCCGCAGCACCGGCAGCAGGCGGCACAGTTCTTCCTCCGCGCTCACTGCAGCCGAACCCGGCCGGCTGGATTCCGCGCCGAGGTCGATCAGATCTGCGCCCTCTTCAACCAGCTTGTGCGCCTGCGCGATGGCGGCGGCGGGGTCGAGAAAACGGCCGCCGTCGGAAAACGAATCGGGCGTGACGTTGACCACGCCCATGATGAGTGGTCGCTTGAGCGAGAGGCGAAAGCGGCCACATTGAAGCTGAGCGATCATAGGAGCCGGAGCGCAGGAACGGCCGGGGATCGACCGCGTGCGCGACGGTCGCACCCTTGTCGGCCGTTTACCGCGGGAGGGGGATTTACGCCCCGAAGGAAGTCCTCTTGGAGGACAAGGGGGGGCGAGCCCTCCCTTGTTCGTGCAATCAGGGTTTTTCCCTTGCCGGAGGCAGTCTGATCGCTTCCAGACCGTCCGGATTACGTGGCCAAGGGTGCCGCAGCGCCGGTGGTGCCGTCTTTCTGCGGCGGTGGCGGCGGCGTGGTCCCGGACTGCTTCGGCTTGGGCTCGCGCGGCGGCTTGCCTTCCATGATGTCGGTCAACTGGTCGGAGTCCAGGGTTTCCCACTCGAGCAGGGCCTTGGTCATGGCTTCGACCTTGTCCTTGTTCTCCTCGATCAGGCGCCGCGCCAGCGCATACTGCTCGTCGATGATGCGGCGGATTTCCTGATCGACCTTCTGCATGGTGACCTCGGAAACGTTCTTGTGCGTGGTGACCGAGCGGCCGAGGAACACTTCGCCCTCGTTTTCGCCGTAGACCATGGGGCCCAAAGCGTCCGACATGCCCCATTGCGTCACCATGCGCCGCGCCATCTCGGTGGCACGCTCGAAGTCGTTCGACGCGCCGGTAGTCATCTGGTGCATGAATATCTCTTCGGCGATGCGTCCGCCGAACAGTACCGCGATCGTCGACAGCAGGCGCTCGCGGTCCATGCTGTAGCGGTCCTCCACCGGCAACTGCATGGTCACGCCGAGCGCGCGCCCGCGCGGGATGATGGTGACCTTGTGCACCGGATCGGTCTTGGGCAGCAGCTTCGCCACCACCGTGTGTCCGGACTCGTGATAGGCAGTGTTACGCCGTTCCTCTTCCGGCATGACCATGGAGCGCCGTTCCGCTCCCATGATTATTTTGTCCTTGGCGCGCTCGAAGTCGTCCATGTCGACCAGGCGCTTGCTCTGCCGTGCCGCAAACAGCGCCGCTTCGTTCACCAGGTTGGCGAGATCGGCGCCCGACATGCCCGGTGTGCCGCGCGCGATAATGTCGGCCTTGACGTCAGGCGCCATCGGCACCTTGCGCATGTGCACCAGCAAAATCATCTCGCGACCGCGGATGTCGGGCAGAGGCACCACCACCTGGCGGTCGAAGCGACCCGGGCGCATCAGTGCCGGGTCGAGCACATCGGGCCGGTTGGTGGCGGCGATGACGATCACGCCGGCCGTCGCCTCGAATCCGTCCATCTCGACCAGCAGTTGGTTCAGCGTCTGCTCGCGCTCGTCGTTGCCCCCGCCCAGGCCGGCGCCGCGCTGGCGGCCGACCGCGTCGATTTCGTCGATGAAGACAATGCAGGGCGCATGCTTTTTCGCCTGTTCGAACATGTCGCGCACGCGCGCCGCGCCCACGCCGACGAACATCTCGACGAAATCGGAGCCCGAAATCGAGAAAAACGGCACCTTGGCTTCACCGGCGATGGCCCGCGCCAGCAGCGTCTTGCCCGTGCCCGGGTTGCCCACCATCAGCACCCCCTTGGGAATGCGCCCGCCGAGCTTCTGGAACTTGCTTGGGTCGCGCAGGAAATCGACCAACTCGGAAACTTCCTCCTTGGCCTCCTCGCAGCCGGCCACGTCGGCGAAGGTAACGGTATTGGTCGATTCATCCAGCATGCGCGCGCGTGACTTGCCGAACGAGAAGGCGCCACCGCGGCCGCCGCCCTGCATCTGGCGCATGAAGAACACCCACACGCCGATCAGCAGCAGCATCGGGAACCAGGACACGAAGATATTCATCAAGAGCGACGGTTCT
>JAKAIH010000140.1 GCA_021825225.1 Pseudomonadota bacterium | reverse complement strand
GAACACTCCGGACAAGAACGTCAGCGGCATGATGAGGAAGCTCTGGAACGCGGCCACCTGGTCGAATTTTTCGGCCCAGATGCCGGCGAGCAGTCCGAGCGAACCGAGGATGGCGCTGCCGGCCAGGGCAAACGCGAGTATCCACAGCGGGTGCGCGAAGGAGAGGCCGACAAAACCGAGCGACACCAGCAGCACCCCCGCGCCGACGACCATGCCGCGCACCACCGAAGCGAGCACGTAGGCGGCGAAGAAATCCCAGTAGGACAGCGGCGGCAGCAGCACGAAAATAATGTTGCCCGTAACCTTGGACTGGATCAGGCTGGAAGAGGCATTGGCGAATGCGTTCTGCAGCACCGCCATCATCACCAGGCCCGGCACCAGAAAGGCCGCATAAGGCACCTCGCCGTAGACCGGGGCGCGTCCCTGCATCACATGCGAAAAGATCAGCAGGTACAGCAGCGTGGTCAGCACCGGCGCGGCGATGGTCTGAAACGCGACTTTCCAGAAGCGCAGCAGTTCCTTGTACAGCAGCGTGCCGAAGCCGGACATGTCAGCCTTGCGCCTCGTTCATGATCTGCACGAACACGTCTTCCAGGTCCGGCTGCTGCAGTTCCAGTTCCTCGATCTGCGCCCCCGCCTCGCGCACCTGGGCCAGCACGCCTTCGAGCTCGGCGTAGCTGCGCAGGCGCAGCGTATGCAGCGCGTCGCGGCTGTCGCGCACCCGCGCCGCCAGCGCCGCCGGCAAGGCCGCGCCGCTGAGGCGCAGCCGCAGGTACAGGCTGTCCCTGCGGTTGATCAGATTGCTGGTGGTGTCGAGGGCAACGATGCGCCCCTGCTTGAGCATCGCGATGCGCCCGCACAAGGCCTCGGCCTCCTCCAGGTAATGCGTGGTCAGCACGATGGTGTGGCCGTCGCGGTTCAGCCCGCGCACGAATTCCCACAATCCCTGGCGCAGTTCCACGTCGACGCCGGCAGTGGGTTCGTCGAGCACGATCACCGGCGGCTTGTGCACCAGCGCCTGCGCCACCAGCACGCGCCGCTTCATGCCGCCGGAGAGCGAGCGCATGTTGGCGCCGGCCTTGCCGGTCAGGTCCAGGTGATGCATGACTTCGTCGATCCAGGCATCGTTATGCTTGAGGCCGAAGTAGCCCGACTGGATGCGCAAGGTCTCGCGCACGCTGAAAAACGGGTCGAACACCAGTTCCTGCGGCACCACGCCGAGCGCGCGGCGCGACTCGCGGTACGCGGTGACGACATCGTGCCCGAGCACGCGCACGCTGCCGCTGTCGGCGCGCGCCAGTCCGGCAAGAATGTTGATCAGCGTGGTCTTGCCGGCGCCGTTGGGGCCGAGCAGGCCGAAGAACTCTCCCGGCGCGACCTCCAGATCGATACCGCACAGCGCCTGGACTGCGCCAAAACGCTTGTGCACCTGCTGAATCTGGATCGCGGGGGTCATGGGCGGCGCCGCGTCGCGGCGAGAACAAAATCAGGCCGCGTCGGCCTGCAGTAATTCGGATACGGCGTAGAGCTCCGCGAGATGCTGCATCGCCTCGGGCAGATTGGCCAGCGACAGGGGGAGTTTGCGCTTGCGCGCCTCGCGCAGGCATTCCAGCGCCAGCGCCACTGCCGCCGAATCCACCTCGGTGACGCCCTCGAAATCGACCACCGCCACGCCCGGGGCGAGCAGCGTGCGCAGTTGCGTCAGCAGCGCGGAGACAGTGCCGATCGTGACCGGACCCTGCAGCAGCAGCCGGCCCCCAGCCTGCTTGATCACTTGGATTTGGCGCCGGCCTGGGGTTCCAGGGAGCGGTTCTTGCTCGCGAGCGACTTGATCAGGCCATCCACGCCGCTGTCGCGAATTGCGGAATTGAAGGTGTCGCGGTAGTTGGTCACCAGACTTACGCCCCCGACCACGACATCGTAGACTTTCCAGCCGCCGGCGGTTTTTTCCATGCCGTAATCGATGCTGACCGGCTCGGCCCCCGACCGCTTTACCTGGGTCCTGACCGTGACATCCGTATCTCCCGCAGCGGCGTGCAGCGGCTTGAACTCGATCACCTCGTTCTTGTAGGCGGACAGGGCACCCGAGTAGGTATACACCAGCAGGGTGCGGAATTCATCCACCAGCAGTTTCTGCTGCGCAGCACTCGCCTTGGGCCAGTTGCGCCCCATGGCCAGCCGGGTCATGTGCTCGAAGTTGAAATGCGGCAGCACCTTGGCTTCGACCAGGGCGTTGATCTTTGCCCGGTCGCCCGCCTTGATGTCCTTGTCGCTCTTGATGATGCTGATCACTTCGTCGCTGATGCGCTTGATCAGGGCATCGGGCGCGACGTCCTGCGCCCCGACTGCGCTGGCCAGCAGGCAAAGGCAAACGGCGGCAAGCAGTCTGATCATCGCGGCGCCCCGGACTGGGGATCCGCGGACGAGTCGGGCTCGCGCGGCGGATTGCCGTCGTAAATCAGGTTGCGGCGGCGCTGCAGATAGGCGCTGCGCATGTACGTATAGGGGTCCAGGGCCGCTTCCTCGGCCAGCCGGCCGGCATCGAGCAGGTTGGCGCGGCCATCGACCACGCGCACGCCGACCAGTTCGTTGCGCGTCGGAATGTTGTTCACATACCACAGCGGGTCGCCATGCCAGTCCACGACAAACCGGCTGAAGCCATCGCGCACGGTGCTCGGCCCGAGGATCGGGAGCACCACGTAGGCGCCGCTGCCCACGCCCCAGCGGCCCAAGGTCTGGCCGAAATCCTCGTTGTGCTTGTCCAGCCCGGCATTGCTGGCTACGTCGAACAAGCCGAGTATGCCGACGGTGCTGTTTATCGCGAAGCGGCCGAAATCGCTCGCGCCCTTGCCGGGCTTGCCCTGCAGCACGTTGTTGATCCCGATCCAGATATCGCCCAGATTGGAAAAGAAATTGGTTACGCCGGTGCGGGCGAACTCCGGCACCACCTTCTTGTAGCCGGTCGCCACGGGCTTGATGAGGGCCTTGTCCACGCCGTCGTTGAAGCGGAACATCGCGCGGTTGTAGCCTTCGAGGGGATCGTCCGGATTAGCGCCGGCCGTGGCGCATCCGCCCAGCGCAACCAGTGCGCCAAGCAGCAGCAATGCCAACAAATGCCGCAACATGTTCATCGTCCTTGTCATTTGCCCTCTTTGCTGCCGTCCGCTGCCTTGCTGAACAGGAATTGGCTGATCAGGTTCTCCAGCACCACAGCGGATTGGGTGATCTTGATCTTGTCGCCGTTCTTCAATTTCGCCGTATCGCCGCCGGCCGTCAGGCCTATGTACTGTTCGCCGAGCAGGCCGGAAGTAAGGATTTTCGCCGATGTGTCCTTCGGGAACTCGTAACGCTTGTCGATCGACAAAGCAACCGTCGCCTCGTAGGTTTCGGTATCGAAGCCGATGTTCTCGACCCGACCGACCACCACTCCGGCGCTTTTCACCGGCGCCTGCTTCTTCAGGCCTCCAATGTTATCAAAATTCGCCGTCACTAGATATGTATCGGCGGCGGAGAAGGACGCAAGATTTCCGACTTTCAGGGCCAGGAACAGCAGTGCGCCCAGTCCGATGGCGACGAACACGCCCACCCAAAGGTCCAGTGTCTTACGCTTCATCATCTTTAAGCCCCTCGAAACATGAATGCTGTCAGCATGAAATCCAAGGCGAGTATTGACAGCGACGAAGTCACCACGGTGCGCGTGGTCGCACCCGACACGCCCTCGGCGGTGGGCGGGGCGTCATAGCCCTCGAACACCGCGATCCAGCTGACCGCAATGCCGAATACCAGACTCTTGATCACGCCGTTGAGTATGTCCTCGCGGAAGTCGACCGCGGCCTGCATCTGCGACCAGAAAGATCCTTCGTCGACCCCGATCAGCCGCACGCCGACCAGGTAGCCGCCGAATACGCCCATGGCGGAGAACATGGCTGCGAGCAAAGGCATCGAGATCACGCCGGCCCAGAAACGCGGCGCGATCACGCGTCCGATCGGATCGACCGCCATCATTTCCATCGCGGCGAGTTGCTCGGTGGCCTTCATCAGGCCGATTTCCGCGGTAATGGCCGAGCCGGCGCGGCTGGCGAACAGCAGGCCTGCCACCACCGGTCCGAGTTCACGCACCAGCGACAGCGCCACCAGCACCCCCAGCGCCGAGGACGAGCCGTAGCGCTCCAGGGTGTCGTAGCCCTGCAGGCCCAGCACCATGCCGACGAACAGGCCCGACACCAGAATGATGATCAGCGACAGCACACCGGTAAAATAGATCTCGCGCGTCACCAGCGAGAAACGGCGCAGGCACATGCCGGAGTTCTGCAGCGTCAGCAGCAGAAAGCGGCTGGCGAAACCGAGCCGGTGGATCGCGCCGGTGGCGCGCCCGCCGAGACGCTCGAGAAACTCGGTTACCGCGCCCATTACGCCTGCCTCGCGTCGAGGTCGCGCGCGTAGTCTTCGGCCGGATAGTGAAACGGCATCGGCCCGTCGGTTTCGCCGTGGACGAACTGATGCACGAACGGCTTGTCCGAGGCACGCAGTTCGTCGGGGATTCCGTGGGTGACGATCACGCCGTCGGACATGAAATATACGTAGTCCACCAGCTCCAGCGCTTCGGCCACGTCGTGCGTGACGATAATCGAGGTGGCCCCGAGGGAATCGTTCAAGCGCCGGATCAGCTGGCCGATTACACCCATGGAAACGGGGTCCAGGCCGGCGAACGGTTCATCGTACATGATCAGCATCGGATCGAGCGCCGTGGTGCGCGCCAGCGCCACGCGCCGCGCCATGCCGCCAGAGAGCTCCGAGGGCATGAGATCGTGCGCGCCGCGCAGGCCCACCGCCTGCAGCTTCATCAGCACCAGATCGTCGATCAGCGCCTCCGGCAAATCGGTGTGTTCGCGCATCTGGAACGCCACATTGTCGTAACACGACATGTCGGTGAACAGCGCTCCGAACTGGAACAGCATCCCCATCCTGCGGCGCAGCGCGAACAGCTCGTCGTGATTCAGCCGGGAAACCGCCTTGCCGCCGACGCGCACCTCTCCCTGGGTAGGACGCAGCGCGCCGCCGATCAGGCGCAGCAGCGTGGTCTTGCCGCAGCCCGAGAGCCCCATGATCGCCACCACCTGGCCGCGGCGGATATTGAGGTTGACGCCCTTGAGTATCTGGCGGCTGTCGTAGGCGAAATTTACGTTTTCGACCTCGACCAGATTGTCGGTTGCAGCTATCGTCGGCACGGATTGACATCAGAAAGGAGCGCGGAGAGGGCATTCTACCAGACGCCTGCAGGGGAACGCGTCCGGACGCCCGCGCGCACATCGCTTGGGGCCTGATATAGTAATCACCTTGGAATTCGAGTGGCTCACCCTACCTCTATGGCGCAAGCGGCAGTCCGTTTCGACCAGGTCAGCAAAAACTACGGCCGCCAGGCGGTGCTGCAGGGGATCGACCTCGACATCGCCGCGGGCATGAACTTCGGCCTGGTCGGGATCAACGGCGCCGGCAAGACCACGCTGATCAAATGCCTGCTCGATTTCTGCCACGTCGACGCCGGCCGCATCGAAATCTTCGGCACCCGGCATAGCGACAACCGCGCGCGCGCGCGGCTGGCTTTCCTGCCGGAGCGTTTCATGCCGCCCTATTTCCTCACCGGCCGCGACTTCCTCGGCTATATGCTTGCCCGGGACGGGCGCGCGGTCGAAGAGGACAAGGTGCGCGCCATGTTTGCCGCGCTCGAACTCGACGCCGCGGCGCTGGACAAGCCGGTGCGCTCGTATTCGAAGGGCATGACGCAAAAGCTCGGGCTGGCTGCCTGCCTGCTGGCCGAGCCCGAGCTGCTGATCCTGGACGAACCCATGAGCGGGCTCGATCCCCTGGCACGCGCGCGCGTCAAGCAATTGCTGCGGCAGCTGCGCGAACAGGGCCGCACCCTGTTCTTCACCTCGCACGCCCTTTCCGACGTGGAGGAAATCTGCGAACACATGGTGGTGCTGCACCGGGGCAGCTTGCGCTTCTGCGGCAGTCCGCGCGCGCTGATGCAGGACTACGGCTGCGACTCGATGGAACAAGCCTTTCTCCAATGCATCGAAGGCGGCACTCATGGCTGACAAGCCCAGCCTGCTGCTGGTCGACGACGATCAGCTGATCACCGACACCCTGGCCTACGCCTTGGGCAAGGACTTCGACGTCCTGGTCAGCGATTCGCGCAAGAATGCGGTGAGTCTGGTGCGCCGGCAGCACACCCCGCCGCAACTGGCGCTGGTGGACCTGGGGCTGCCGCCCGTGCCGCATCGGCCGGACGAAGGCTTTGCGCTGATCACCGAACTGCTGGCGCACTCCCCGGCGATGAAAATCCTGGTGCTCTCCGGCCAGAACGACGCCGCCAACGCGCGCCATGCACTCACCCTGGGCGCAACCGATTTCGTGGCCAAGCCGTGCGAGGCCGAAGCGCTGAAGAGACTGCTGCTGCATGCGCTGCAGTTTCGCAGCGCGGAAATCTCCGGCGGCGCGGAGGCAATGGGCGAACAGCTGATCGGCTCGAGCCCGATTCTTGAAAAACTGAAAAGCCAGATCAGCCAGTACGCAGATTCGCCCTTCCCGGCGCTGATCGAGGGCGAATCGGGCAGCGGCAAGGAGGTGGTCGCCAGCTGCCTGCACCGGCTGTCCTGCCGCAAGGACCAACCCTGGTTCGCGCTCAACTGCGCCGCCATCGCCCCCACCCTGGTCGAGCCCACCTTGTTCGGCTACTCCAAAGGCGCGTTCACCGGCGCCGTCGCCAACAAGTCGGGATATTTCGAGGACGCCCAGGAAGGCACGCTGTTCCTCGACGAAATCGGCGAGTTGCCGCTGGAACTGCAGGCCAAGCTGCTGCGCGTGCTCGAGAACGGCGAATTTCAGCGCGTGGGCGAGACACAGCAGCGCATTTCCCATGCGCGCGTGATCGCCGCCACCAACCGCGACCTGCGCCAGGAAATACGCAACGGGCGCTTCCGTGCCGACCTGTATCACCGCCTGTCGGTGTTTTCGATCAGCGTCCCGCCGCTGCGCGAAATGGGCGAAGACAAGATGCTGCTGCTTGTGCACTTCACCCGCTTCTACGCCGAGCAGGCCCGGCTCGCGCCGTTCACGCTCGATCAGAGCGCAACCGAGCTGTGGCGCAGCTACCGCTTTCCGGGCAACGTGCGCGAACTCAAGAACATCGTCATCCGCC
>JAKAIH010000139.1 GCA_021825225.1 Pseudomonadota bacterium | reverse complement strand
GGGTTTCAGGCGCCAGCCTGCGGCGATGCGTTCGATCTGCCGCGCGGCGTTCGCGCCGTCGCTGCCGGCGCAGATCAGGCTCGCGTAAGGGCGGCCGTTGAGCCGCTCCAGCACCGCATAATAGTTACGGTCGAAAAAATCCTTCATCAGCCCCGACATCGCCGCCAGGTTTTCCGGCGTGGCGAAGATATAGCCGTCGGCGCGGAGCAGACCCTTGGAATCCGCCTCGGGCGCGTGCAGCAACTCGACTTTCAGCGCGGCTTCGGCCGCCGCGCCCTCGGCCGCGGCGCGCGCCATCTGCAGCGTGCCGCCGGTCATCGAGTGGTAGACGATCAGCAGCGTTTTCATCGCGGACCGCAGGGGAGGCCGGCACCGGCGCGTCGCTTGAACGGCTCCGCAGCGGGCATGGGATGCCTAGGCTTGCGCCGCGATCCGGCGCAGCGCCTGCTCGAACACTTCGGCCGGCTGCCCGCCCTGGATCAGGTGGCGCTGGTTGACGATTACCGCTGGCACGGCATTGATGCCCTGCTCGATGTAATAGCGCTCCTGCCTGCGCACGTCTGCGGCATAGGCATCCGACGCGAGGATCTCTTGCGCGCGCGCGGCATCGAGCCCCACTTCGCCCGCGATGCGGATCAGCACCTCGTGTGCGCCCGGATTCTCGCCGTCGCTGAAATAGGCCTTGAACAAAGCGTGCTTGAGCGCGAGCTGGCGGCCTTCGTGCTCGGCCCAATGCAGCAGCCGGTGGGCGTCGAAGGTGTTGTAGATGCGGCTGCGCTTATCGAGCGCGAACGCGAAGCCGACCTGCTCGCCGCGCGCGCGGATCATGGCGCGCGTCTGCTCCGATTGCTCCGGCGTCGCGCCGTATTTTTCGGCGAGGTGCTCGTTGATGTCCTGGCCGCCGGGCGGCATCTGCGGGTTGAGCTCGAACGGCTGGAAACGAATGTCGGCAGCGATTACGCCGTCGAGGCGCGCGATGGCCTGCTCCAGCGATTTGAGCCCGATCGCGCACCACGGGCAGGACACGTCGGAAACGAAATCTATTTTGAGGATGGCGCTCATGCGGCCTTCACCGCCCGCAGCTGATAGCCGATGCGCGGAAAGTGCACGTGCACGGTGCCGGCGCGCGCATCGTTGCGGCGCAGCGTATAGCGCGTGCGCGTGGCGGCGACGAGCTCGCCTACGGTCGGCTCCAGGCCGAAGCTCTCGGCGGTAATGCTGACTTCGCTGCCCAGCGCGATGCCGTGATCGTCCTGGAACGCGTTTTTTTCGACGGCGGCCGGGGTCGATTTCGCGGCGACAGCGATTGCGCTGCCCGAATCGAACTCGCCCATGCTGCCGTGGCCGAACGCGGCCATGCGGTCCATCCAGGCGGCGATGCTGGGCGTCGCATCCAGAATGCCCGCGAGCGGCGCAATGCGCCTGGTGAACCAGAGTGCGTGGTAGCAGGAGAAATCCGCGACACTGGGCTGCGCACCGAGTACGAAGGGCTGGTGGTCCACCATGCTCGCGATGCGGCGCAGGTAGGATTTGTACGCCGAGCTTGCATCGGCCGGGTGCATGCGAGCGCCGCCGGCGCGCATCCTGGCGCGGTCTTCGGCGAAGGCCTTGGCCTCTTCGGGCGTCTGGTCTTTGAACATGTAGGCTGCGCCCGCCGGGCTGAAGCTGTAGCCCATCGCCGCCCAGAACAGCGTGCTGTCGGCCCACTGCGCGACGATCCTGAGCGCGCCGGTGCTGCCCTGCGGATAGAGGCTGGGCTTGGGCTGGCGATGCTCGAGTTCGTCGCAGATGAGCGCGGTGTCGCAATAGATGTCGGCGCCGATCTGCAGCAACGGTGTGCGCCGGTAGCCGCCGGTGAGCGCCACCACGTCGGGCTTGGGCATGACGCGCGGGATGATCACCGACTTCCAGGCGAGCCTCTTGTAGCCCAGCACGCAGCGGATTTTTTCGGCGAAGGGCGAAGTCGGGTAGTGGTGCAGGATCAGGTCGGACATGGCGGCTCCTTTCGGGCGGGTGCGCAGTATCGGCCCCGGCGCGGGTCCGGGGAAGTGAACTCTAGCACCAGTCGGCGCGGCGGATGTTGCGGGCGCGGCCGCGCCCCGCGCTGTTTCAGTAGGCCGCCTTGTGCGGAATCACGCCGCGCACGCCGCCGCGCGGGTTGGGCACGTCGCCCGCATAGCGCGGGATCACGTGGATGTGCGCATGCCATACCGACTGCCCGGCGGCTTCGCCGCAGTTCGCGCCGACGTTGAATCCGTCCGGCGCGAAGCGCGCGAGCAGTACTTCCTTCAGCGGCAGCACCAGGCGGAAGCAGTCGGCGTATTCCTCGTCCGGCAAATCGAAGATGGTGCGCGCGTGGCGCCTGGGCACGACGAGCGCGTGTCCGCGCGACACCGGATAGGAGTCGAAGAACGCGAGCGCGTACTTGTTCTCGGCCAGGATCTCGCGCTTGGGCTTGCAGAAGATGCAGTCGCTTGGATTCATGCCGGCTTTACATCAATTTGGCGCAGGGGTATAAGCGAATCTGGTGTGCAAAGATTTGAGCATGGTGGACCGGCATTATCGGTCAACCGCAAACGCCCCGGGCGCTAATGCCGATCTGCAACTCAGGCGTCCAACGCACGGGCCCGCCCGATCGAGCCGAGGGAGCGCCATCATGGACCTGCAACAGGACCAATCGTTCAATCAGATCGTCACCGGTTTCGTCATCGCCATTTCGCTCGTGCTCGGCCTGATCATCGTCTCGGTGTTCATCTAGACCGCTGCGCCTGCGCCGCGCTCGGCGTTTTCGAGCAGCGCGAGCAGGCCCTTGAGCAGCGCCAGCGGCGCAGGCGGGCAGCCGGCTATGTGCAGGTCCACCGGCAACACGGCGGAGACGCCGCCGACGCAGGCATAGCTGCCGGCGAACACGCCGCCGTCGCGCCCGCAGTCCCCGACCGCGACCACCCATTTCGGGTGAGGCGTCGCCTGGTAGGTGCGCTCCAGCGCTTCGCGCATATTGATCGTGACCGGCCCCGTCACCAGCAGCACGTCGGCGTGGCGCGGCGAGGCGACGAAGCGCATGCCGAAGCGCTCCAGGTCGTAGAGCACATTGTTGAGCGCGTGTATCTCGAGCTCGCAGCCGTTGCAGGAACCCGCATCGACCTCGCGAATCGAGAGGGTGCGGCCGAGCCGGCGCCGCGCCGCGGCATTGACCTGCGCCGCAAGCTCGGCCAGCGCGGCAGCGTCGGCCGCCGGCGCCGCCTCGGTGAGCGGACCGTGCACCAGACTCTTGAAAATCATTCTGCGCATCTGCGGTCAGCCTAGAGGTCGTGGCCCGAGTAGGAGCAGTTGAACGATTTGTTGCACAGAGGGAAGTCGGCGACGATGTTACCCTCGATCGCGGCCTCTAGCACGGGCCATTGGAACCAGGACGGGTCGCGCAGATGGCAGCGCGCGATCCTGCCGTCGGCGCCGGTCCTGACCCAGGCGAGGATATCGCCGCGGAAACCCTCGATGAGCGCCACGCCCTCGGCCGCATTGGCGGCGGGCAGCGGGCGCGCGACCGGTCCGTCGGGCAGCGCGAGCAGGATCTGTTCGACGAGGGCCAGGCTTTGCTCGACCTCGCGTATGCGGATCCACACGCGCGCATCGACGTCGCCCTCTTCGCGCAGCGGCAGCTCGAACTGCAGCCGGTCGTAGGGCGCATAGCCGGGCATGCGCCGCGCATCGAAGGCGCGTCCCGAGGCGCGGCCGACGTAACCGCCGCAGCCGAACTGCCGCGCGAGCTTCGCCGACAGCACGCCGGTGCCGACGGTGCGGTCCTGCAGCGAGGCGGTGTTGTCGTACAGCTCGATCAGTTCGGGAAAGTACTTGCGCACCTGGGCGACGAGATCCGCCAGCCGCCGGCGGGCGTCGCCGGGCAGGTCGGCGCGCACGCCGCCGGGAACGATGCAGTCCATCATGAGCCGGTGGCCGAAACAGGCCGCGGCCGCGCGCAGCACCTGCTCGCGCAGCAGGCCGCAGTGCGCGTGCAGCATGGCGAAGGCGGCATCGTTGCAGATGGCGCCGATGTCGCCGAAATGATTGGCCAGGCGCTCGAGCTCCGCCATGAGCGCGCGCAGCCAAACCGCGCGCGCCGGCACTTCGGCGCCCAGCGCGGCTTCGAGCGCGCGCGCGAAGGCGAGCGCATAGGCCACGGTGCTGTCTCCGGATACGCGTCCGGCCAGCATTGCGGCGCGCTCGGGCGCCTGCCCCGCGAGGAGCGACTCGGTCCCCTTATGCACATAGCCGAGCCGCTCCTCCAGACGCACCACCGTTTCGCCGCTGGCGGTGAAACGAAAATGTCCCGGTTCGATGATGCCCGCGTGCACCGGGCCGACCGGAATCTGGTGCAGGCTCTCGCCTTCGGCGCTCAGCAGCGGGTAGGGTTTGCGCTTGCGCGTGGCCGCAACGCGCTCGGTCTTCCCCAGCGGACGCAGCACCGGCCACTTGCCGTGGTCCAGCCAGGCGCGCGTATCGGGCAGGCCTTCTGGATCCAGCCCCGACAGGTCGCGCAGCGCGCGCTCGAGCCGGATCGCGGGCGCATGCAGCCGTCCCACGGAAGGGTAGCTGTCGTCCTCGCACTCGTAGCTCAGAAGCGCCGGCTCCTTGCGCGCTTCGTCGAGGAGCGCCAGGTGCACGGTCGCGTTGTCGCCCCACAGCCCAAGCAGCGTGCACGTCTGCTCCTGCAGCAGGCCGATTGCCTGCAGCCAGGCCTCTTCGCCGACGAGTGCGCGCGGCCACGGCCGGTGCGCCGCTATCGTCTGGCCTTCGTCGATGAGCTCGCGCAGTGTTTTCATGGCCCAGATCGCCGCGCCTAGCCGAGCAAACCCGCGACGTACTGAAACCAGGACACCAGCGCTGGCGGCAGAAAAATGCCGGCCGCGAGCACCAGTCCGAGATGCGCGAACATGGGGATGAACGAAGCGTCGGACGGGGCGTCCTTGCCCAGCGACTCGCCGAACGCGAGGCCGTTCAGGCGCCATAGCAGCGCGCCCAGGGTCAAGAGCAGGCCGAGCGCCAGCGCCACCGCGAGCGCCGGCTGGCGCGCGAAGGTGGAGCTGATGATGAGGAACTCCGACATGAAAATGCCCATCGGCGGCAGGCCGACGATGGTCATCACGCCGAGCACCAGCCCCCAGCCGAGCACCGGGTGCGTGACCGTGAGCCCGCGGATGTCCGCCATGGTTTGCGTGCCCTTGATCTGCGCGATGTGGCCGACGGAAAAGAATATGGCCGATTTGGTGAGGCTGTGGAAAATCATGTGCAGCAGCCCGGCGAAGTTGGCGAGCGGCCCGCCCATGCCGAAGGCGAAGGTGATGACGCCCATGTGCTCGATGGAGGAGTAGGCGAACATGCGCTTGATGTCGTGGCGCCGGTACAGCATGAACGCGGCGAACAGCACCGACAGCAGGCCGAGCGTCACCATCAGCGGGCCTGGCGCGAGCGCCCCGGGATTGGCCGACATCACCATCTTGAAGCGCAGCACCGCGAACAGCGCCACGTTGAGCAGCAGGCCGGAGAGCACGGCCGAGATCGGCGTCGGGCCTTCGGCATGCGCGTCGGGCAGCCAGGCGTGCAGCGGCACCAGGCCGACCTTGGTGCCGTAGCCGAGCAGCAGGAATGCGAACGCGAGATTGAGCAGGTGCGGATCGAACGAGGGTGCGCGCTTGACGAGCACGTTCCAGGCCATCGCATCGAGGCCCTCGCCTACGACCGAGCGCGCGGCGAGATAGACCAGGATCGTGCCGAACAGCGCCAGCGCGATGCCGACGCTGCCGAGGATGAAATATTTCCACGCCGCCTCGAGCGCGGCGGGCGTGCGGTACAGGCCCACCATCAGCACCGTGGTCAGCGTGGCGAGCTCGATCGCGACCCACATCAGCCCGACGTTGTTCGACAGCAGCGCCAGGTTCATCGCGAACATCAGCGTCTGGTACATCGCGTGGTAGAAGCGCAGGTACACCGGCGTGAGCCGTCCGGTCTCGAGCTCGTGCGCGATGTAGCTCGCGCTGAACACGCTGGTGGTGAAGGCGACGAAAGTGTTGAGCACGATGAACACCACGTTCACGTCGTCGACGATCAGGAACGGCCCCGGCTCGGGGCGCGCGAAGAACAGCGAGGTCGAAGCGAGGAAGGTCACCAGCGACGCCAGCGCATTCAGCCGACCGGTGACGCGGTCGTCCTGGAACAGCGCCAGCAGCGCCGCGCTCCCGAGCGGCACCAGCAGCACCGCCAGCAGCATGACCGGACCGAATTCGGTCATGGCTGGCCCCCGCGGAAGCGCTCCAGCGCGTGCACGTCCATGGTGTCGAAGCGCTCGCGGATGCGGAACAGGAATATTCCGACCACGATCAGCGCGATGATGATGGAAAACGCGACGCTGATCTCGACCACCAGCGGCATGCCCTTGGCGGCGGTCGCGGCCAGGATCAGGCCGTTCTCGATCGACATGAAGCCGATGATCTGGCTCACCGCGTTGCGCCGCGAAATCATCATCAGCAGGCCGAGCAGGATTACCGACAGCGAAAACGCCAGATCCTCGCGCGTGAGCGTTCCGGCCTCGGCCGTGATCGGCAGCATGACCAGGATCGATAGCGCGACCAGGCCGATGCCGGCGAGCATGGTCTGCCCGATGCCGCCCACCGTCTCTATGGTGCGGTGGATGCCGAGGCGCACGATGATGCGGTGCAGCGCCACCGGAATGACGATGGCCTTGACCACGAGCGCGATGGCGGCGGTGATGTACAGGTGCGGCGCGTTCTGAATGTGCGCCTGCCAGGCCACCGACAGCGACACTACGAGGGCGTGCAGCGCGAAGATATTGAGCAGGCCGAACATGCGGTCCTGGTACAGCAGCATGAAACTGACGAGCACGAGCCCGCCGGCAAAGAGGTGGGCAACGTCCAGTGCGAGGCGGTCCATCAGGCGCTCTGCGACACGAACAGCAGCAGCGCGCCGAGCAAGCCGAGCATCAGCGCCGCGCCGAGAAAATCCGACACGCGGAACACGCGCATTTTGGCGGTCGCCGTCTCGAACACGGCCAGCAGGAAGCCGCCAGCCGCAAGCTTCGCGACGTAGCTTACCGCCCCGATCGCGTACGCGACGAAGCCGGCGCCGGCGGTGGCGAGGCCCCAGGGCGTGAACATGCAGCCGATGAGGGAGAAATACAGCAGCAGCTTGAGCG